>QHOQ01000208.1 GCA_003219355.1 Verrucomicrobiota bacterium | reverse complement strand
AGCCATGGCATGCATAGAAGCACGCGGTCTCCGCAAGGCGTTCGGCGCAACTATTGCGTTGGACGGCGTCGATTTGCGTGTTAAAGAGGGCCGCATCCTCGGACTCATCGGTCCCAACGGCGCAGGCAAGACCACCGCGCTCAACGCAATTCTCGGTCTCGTCCCATATCAGGGAGAACTGAAGGTCCTCGGACGCGATCCCTGGACTGTGCGCAATCAACTCATGCGCGACGTTTCCTTCATTGCCGATGTCGCCGTGCTGCCGCGCTGGATTCGCGTTTCGAAGTTGATCGAGTACGTCGCCGGCGTGCATCCGCGATTCGATCGCGCGAAGGCGGAAAGTTTTCTTGCGAAAACCACGATCAAGCGCAGCAGCAAGGTCAGACAATTGTCGAAGGGAATGGTAGCCCAGCTGCACCTCGCTCTGGTCATGGCGATTGACGCGAAATTGCTGGTGCTAGACGAGCCGACGCTTGGCTTGGATATCCTGTTTCGCAAACAGTTCTACGACTCACTGCTAAACGACTATTTCGATCGCAGCCGTACAATCGTGGTGACGACACATCAGGTGGAAGAGGTCCAGGACGTCCTAACCGATCTCATGTTCATCGACCGCGGGAGAATCGTTCTCGAATGCAGCATGGAAGAATTCGAGTCGCGCTATCTGGAAGTGATGGTGAATCCGGAGCAACTCGCCGCAGGAAGGGCATTCAAGCCGATTCACGAGCGCTCGGTATTCGGCCGCAGTGCCCTGCTCTTCGATCGTGCCGATCGCGACCAACTCGCCGCACTCGGCGAAGTGCGCAGACCGAGCATAGCCGACTTGTTCGTTGCCGTAATGGGCTCGCCTTCGCACAAGGCTACAGCGCAGCAGGCAGGTCAGGGGGGAAAGTAAATGAATAGTCAATCGAGCACCATGTCTGGATTGCCCGTGAACTCCGGGGTCAGCGACCCGGGCTACAACGACTCGCTGACTCGGCCATTCTACTGGTCGGTGTGGCGTGAATTGTGGGAGAACCGTTCGATCTACATCGCACCGCTGATCGTCGCCGCCGTCGTGTTGTTCGGCTTCCTAGTCAGCACGATCGGCATGCCGGAGCGAAGGCGCGCGGTATTGTTGCTCGACCCAGCGAAGCAACGAGCTCTGATCGGGCAGCCGTACGATGTGGCGGCGATGATGTTGATCTTCACCGCGTTCATCGTTGGCGTGTTCTATTGTCTCGACGCGTTGCACGGCGAACGTCGTGATCGCAGCATTCTGTTCTGGAAATCGCTGCCGGTTTCGGATCTCACTACCGTGCTCTCGAAGGCGAGCATTCCACTGGTGGTTCTGCCGCTGGTCAGCTTCGCAATCATCGTTGCCACGCAATTGATCATGCTGCTATGGAGCAGCGCCGTCCTGCTGACGAGCGGTCTTGCCGCAACGACGTGGACACGATTCAACTTATTTCAGCAGTCGCTGATATTGCTCTACAGCCTGATCGCGATTGCGCTCTGGCATGCGCCAATCTATGGCTGGGCACTGCTGGTCTCAGGCTGGGCGAGGCGGGCAACATTTCTTTGGGCCGCGTTACCGCTGATCGCGATCGGCGTTCTCGAGAAGATTGCGTTCAACACTTCGCATTTCGCCTCCATGTTGATTGACCGCTTGGTAGGATTCGCGCCCGGCGCTTTCGACTTTGGCGCGCAGAGCAAATCCACGATCAACTCGCTGATACAACTCACTCCGGGAAGATATCTGAGCACGCCAAGTCTCTGGACCGGGCTGGCATTTGCTGTTGCATTCGTCGCGGCAGCCGTCCGGCTGCGCCGCTACCGAGGACCGATTTAGAAAAACTGAAAACTATGCACCCCACCAACAAAGCCGCACGCATCGCCGGCGCGATCTATCTATCAATGGTACTGACCGGACCGTTCAGCCTGATTTACGTTCCCACCAAACTCATCGTCCGTGGCAATGCGGCCGCAACCGCGAACAACTTCCTAATTCACGAAACTTTGTACCGGCTCTGGATCATTGGTGATCTATGGACGCACATCATCTTCATTTGCCTGGGAGTTGCTCTCTATCGCTTACTTAGCAGTGTAAGTAAGCCGTGGGCCGTGGCGATGCTTGGATTTGTCCTAGTCTCCGCGGCGGTTGGTTTTCTCAATACCCTGAACAGCATCGGCGCTTTCATCCTTTTCCGCGGCGCCGATTTTCTAAATGTCTTCGACCAGGCGCAACGTAACGCCTTGGGCATGCTTTTCGTTCGTCTGCACTCTCAGGGAAATTTCATCAACGAAATTTTTTGGGGCTTATGGCTGTTTCCCTTTGGGTTACTGGTCTTCCGGTCCGGATTTCTGCCACGGATCATCGGCGTTTGGCTGATGATCAACTGTGTGGCTTGGCTGGTGCTAAGTCCGATCGCGTTGTTTGCTCCATCCTATTACGATGCGGCTTTTCGGTTCGCGCAGCCACTCCTGTTTGGCGAACTGGCAATCATGCTGTGGCTTCTGATTAAGGGAGCAAAGGTGCCAGCGTTAGTCATGGCAGTTCGCTAACCACCTATGAGTATGAGCACAGCTGTATCTACGAAGTCTCTCGGGGACGTTTGGCTGCTGGCTAAGAAAATACAAGTGCCGAGTGCCTAGCGAGTTGATCGCAGAGTTCTTTATGAAAACACACTTACAAACCTTGTTCATGATATTCTGCATGGCTGCGCTTTTGTCCACAGACGCAACGCTGGCTCAGACGCCGGCTCCGAGCGTTGTTCCACAAATGAAAGCCATTGTTTATCACAACTATGGTTCACCCGATGTCCTTCGGCTGGAAGAAATCGAAAAGCCTGTTCCCAATGACAATCAAGTCCTAGTTAGAGTTCGCGCGGCCTTACATCGTTCGCATATTAGACTCGGGAGTGCTGAAACCAAAGGTCGAACGGCTCGGCGTTGATTACTCCGGGACCGTTGAAGCGGTCGGCAAAAACGTGATGCAGTTCAAACCCGGCGATGAAGTGTTTGGCGGGAGAACAGGCGCCTTCGCGGAGTACGTCTGTGTTCTCGCCGATCGCGCAGTAGTCCTGAAACCGACCAACATAACATTTGAGCAGGCAGCATCTGTGCCGGTGGCGGGAATCACCGCATTGCAAGGTCTTCGCGACAAAGGAAAAGTTCAGCCGGGGCAGAAGGTCTTGATAAACGGCGCATCGGGAGGCGTGGGAACATTTGCGGTGCAAATTGCCAAGTCGTTCGGCGCAGACGTCACCGGCGTGTGCAGCACAAAGAATCTCGATCTTGTCCGATCAATCGGCGCTGATCAGGTGATTGATTACACAAAAGAGGATTTCACCAAAAGCGAGCAACGTTACGACGTAATTTACGATACCGTTGGAAACCGCTCGCTGCTAGAATGTAAGGGGGTCCTAACTCCCAGGGGGAAAGCCGTCATGATTGGTGGCGGAGGACCAGGCGACCAGGGGCTGATCGGTCCGCTCGTTAATCCGATCAAATTGCTGATGCTGTCACCATTCGTGAGCCAGGACATGGGCACGTTTCTGGCGCAATTAACCAAAAATGATCTGACCATCCTGGCCGATCTGATGCAGACCGGAAAAGTGAAGCCGGTCATCGACAGAACTTATTCCTTGAGTCAGCTCCCCGACGCGATCCGACATCTGGAAGGAGGCCACGCTCGAGGAAAGGTGGTAATCACGATTAACAACGAAACGGCACCGCTCAGTCCTAGTCGTGCCGCGAGCTATGGCACTCCAATCGGAGCCGTTCTCATTGCTCTTGAGTTCATCGCCATTGTTATCGGCGTGACAGTTCTGCCGATTATCGTCGCGCTGGTTCTGAATCGTCGTTTCAAGCGACGCAACCCGGAGAAGAGACCTTATCGATGGGGCTACTATT
>QHOQ01000225.1 GCA_003219355.1 Verrucomicrobiota bacterium | reverse complement strand
CTCGGGTTGGTAAGGAATCCACATTCCACGAGGACCGCCGGAATTTTCGTTTTCCGCAAAACGTAGAAACCGCGACGACGCACACCGCGATTCGACGTCGGCGCGCCCCCCGCGACATAATAGTGGACGGCGGAGGCCAGCGGCAGGCTTTCGTGACTATAAAAATATGTTTCGATTCCGCTCGCGCCCATTCGTTTGGCCGAGTTGAAATGAATGCAGACAAAAATGGCGTTTTGATACGAGTTCGCAATTGAAACGCGCGTTGGCAAGGGAACAAAGACATCGCTGTCCCGCGTCATGATCACGCGATATCCGCTGGCCGCGAGCAGGGCTTTGAGGCGCTGCGCGACGTCAAGCGTCATCTCCTTTTCCGGGATCCTCTGACCGGGAATACCGCCACGATCAAAACCGCCGTGACCCGCATCGATTACCACAGCGGTAGCCGAGCTGCCACTTTGCGCGGCGCTCCCCCTCGCTGCAGCCGAGGAAGTGCCGCACACCACGGTCGCAATCGATAAAGCCGCGGGAACTAGACGAAGCTGGGAAAGATTTCGTCGCATTTACTGATCGCCTTTGGGTATTTCCGGTGGACGCTCGGAGAGTTTGGGCGCCGTACCGCCCGCTGTTTGCGCAGCCGGCGCCTCGATCATGCCGCCGCGCACCGCCACTTCGCCATCGGGGGCACGAAAGAGCCGCGGCCGCGTCTTCGTTTCCATGAAGGCAGAGTGCGCAAGCAACTCTCCATTTAGTCCAATGCGCGAATACGCCCAACTGCGCGGGGCCGCGCACTGTAGGACATGCAATTGATTTGCTCGATCAATTTGCGCCTGCGGTTCTTCGAACGAGATAGTGCGGCCTAACGAATAAGTCGCATAAACAATTCCGTTGTCTTTGTCCTGCACACGCACATACAGAGAGGTATGGTCCGGAAACCGGTTCGTGAGCAGCGAGTACGTGCGCACATTTCCTGGAGCGGAGATTCCGTCCGGGATTCCAACCGTTTCTTGCCAGATCGGCCGCGCATCGGTCACCTCAAAAACCTTTGTTCCGGAGTAAAAAAACTTCCCCAGATCGGCGAAATAAATATGCGCACGAACGTGATAGGTGCCGAACTCCTGCACCGGATAAAGCGGAGTGAGATTGATCCGTTGAGTGACCTTCTGCCCTGCCTTAATTTGCAAAGGCGGCTGAGCGTTATCCGTAGTCACTGGCGGAGTCGGCTGACCTTCGCGTCCGCTCACCTCGAATCCAAACCAGGACTGACCATCGGCGTCATGGAGATCGATATCGCGTCCGGCCAGATTCGTGATGCCGAGTGTCGCCACTACAGGTTCGTAAGCGATGTACTGTAAACGCTTGAATTTCAAATCCACCTGAACCTGCGCTTCGCCGCTAACTGCGGAGAGCAAAAGGCAGACAAACGGCAGTGTGCGTTTTATCACGCGGTAAACTAACGCAATTCTTCGCATAAAAAAATCCGCGCCTGTTTTGGGTCTCATCAGTTTGCCGCTGCCCTTCCCACGACTTGCGTTCGTCCGCGGCTGCAGGTTGTCACCATTGAACCAGTTGGTCGCTCATGTCGCGTCGCGGTGCATGACGACCAATTACATTAGGGTGACGAGACGCTATCGGAAGGAGGAAAAAGCTGCAATAGGCGTGCGGGTTCCGCCTGAACGGCTTGCAATTTGTCGTTGTAATAAACCAAAACGCGGTAACCGAGATATCTTCGCTCACCGCCTCCCGCGGACGAACTCGCCTTCACAGTTCGAGTCTTCTGCCCCACTTTCACCGCTGCCGCCGCTGCAGACAATGCTGCTTCAGATGAGATCGCTTTGCTTTTGGGACGCAGATAACTCACTGAGAGTATCTCCGGATTTGTCTCCGTCCAATCGTGCTTCGGCGTCAGCCATTCATAATTCACGTCGGCGTCAGTCAGCTTAATGTCTTTATCATCCACTGTGTCATAAAAGAACACCTGGATCTTCACTTTGGTGTGATCAATTGTGGCGCCCGGCTGTTTTTCTATACCGATTCGAAGCATCAGGTTTGTCTCGGTGTCCGGATCGGGCGTTTCTGTGGTTTTTACTTCTGTTATGCCGAATGTGGAACCCTCCGGAATACCACCCACATCGTTGCGTAAGGCCGCGGGCTCAATTGGTCCGCTGGCAGCACCAGGCCCCTCTGTGCCCGGAGTTGGCGCCCCCAGCTTCAAGCGCCGATCTGCCAATTCATACGCTGCTCCGGCCGAGGGACCTAACTCCTGCAGTTTGCGCCAGGTTTCGTTCGACCGGTCGAAGAGCTGCATTGATTCATAGGTTTTCGCCATTTCCTCCAGCACGCCGGGATTCCTCGGATCACGCTCTAACGCTTCATGCAAACGGGCTAGCGCGTTCGTTGTATCTCCCTGGTCACGCAACTCGGCGGCTTCCCTCAGGAGCCGATCAACCAAAGATGGCGCAGGAGACGGAACCGCCGGACCGATGACACCTGGCGTTGCAGGAGCCGGCGTGCGTGCCATAGCGACCGCCGCGGCGGACTGCACCGAAGCATTAGTGGCGCGCATTCGGCTGACGTAATAGAAGCTTGCGCTCAACATTTCCGCCGCTCCCAGAATCAGAAGCAGACTCAGCGCAATGCTGAAATTTTTATCGGCGGGCGCTGCGCGTGAAAGAAGAATTCGCATGGGCGATAGACCCATGTCTGTAAACGCGGTTTCCCAAAACTGTCAACTGGCGAAGAATCGCTGGAGAAGCGTTCGCCGCGAACGCTACTCCTACCGGGAAATATCGCTCTGGCTAAGAATCTTGAACCCCTCACCCATCAGGACCGATGAAGCGCATTCGGTATCGTCCACGTGTAGAGCGAGCGCGGCAAAGCCGCGCGGCCTTGTGAGCAACGGATAAGTAAAATGCACATTGACCTCGGCCATGAACAATGCCGCGAGCAGTTTCACCAGTTGCGTGGCCACTTCTCGCATTTCTACAACCACGACTTCGCAGACGCCGAACGCTACATTTTTTTGCTGTAACAGTTTTTCCACGCGTTCCGGATCGCTTACGATAATGCGGGCGATGGCCGAGTCAGTCGATTCTGAAACACTCAACGCCACGACGTGCGTGCTGTTTGCATTGAGCACTTTCACGATATCCAGCATTGCCCCCACCTTGTTCGGCAGGAAGACAGAGAACTGCTTGACCAGCGGTCCTCCCATCTTCGAAGTTGTTTCCGGTAAATCGACTGGCATCAGAGTGGCTGTGGCACAGGCATTTTGCCTGTGGAGGAAAAATCTCACAGCCCGGAAGGCTGTGCCACGATGCATTATCTCATTGTCGATCTTCCCATTGCAAACTCAATATTGGCGGCAATCTGGATATCTTGCCTCGGTAGTCAGGTGTCGATTCTTCAGCTGAAGCCTCTGCCGTGTCTTCATTGAGGCTGGTCATTTCGTTGTGGCACAGGCAGCTTGCCTGTGAGATTGAAATTCTTCGACAGACTGGAACCTATGCCACGGATGGATGAAGAGAATGAACTGATCGCGTTGCGACGAAAAAAACTCGATGCGCTCCGCGCGCAAGGGGTCGAGCCGTTCGGTGTTGCATTCGAGCCGGACGGCACAATCGCGGAGGTGCGTGAAAAATTCATGGAGGGCGAGATCCTACGTGCAGCTGGCCGCATCACCGCGCATCGCGACATGGGTAGGAGCCACTTCCTCGATCTTCGTGATGCCACCGGACGCATTCAAATTTATATTCACGCAAAGGAAGTTGGCGCGGACCTGATCGACCTTTTTCAGTTGCTCGATATTGGCGATCTCATCGGCGTCGAGGGAACGTGTTTCCTCACTAAGAGCGGCGAACCGACGCTGAAGGCGAGCACGTTCCGCCTGATGGCAAAGGCCTTGCGGCCGCTCCCTGAAAAGTGGCACGGATTGCAGGACATCGAAGCGCGCTACCGGCAGCGGTATCTCGATCTTCTCACCAACGAGCGCTCCCGGGCTGTGTTTGAAAAACGGATCGCGATTGTTCGCGAGACCCGGCGCTTTTTCGAGGAACGCGGCTTCCTGGAAGTGGAGACGCCGATCTTGCAAACCGTCGCCGGTGGAGCCGCGGCCGAGCCGTTTAGTACGCGTCACAAGGCGCTCGGTCTCGATCTTTATTTGCGCATAGCGCCTGAGCTGTATTTGAAACGTTTGCTGGTTGGTGGGTTCAACAAAGTTTTTGAAATCAACCGGAACTTTCGCAACGAAGGCATCTCCCGAAAGCACAATCCGGAATTCACCATGCTCGAGGCGTACTGGGCATATGCCGATTTCGAGAAGATGGCCAGCTTGGTCGAGGAATTGATTTGCCATCTCGCAGAAAAAATTTCTGGCTCGCTGCAAATCGAGCACCGAGATGCCGAAGGAAAAATCACGCGCATAATCCATTTGAAAAGACCGTGGCGACGCGCCCGTTATCACGATTTAGTGCGTGAAGTTGCCGGAGCAGATTGGTTCGAGCTGACCAACGAGCAACGGCGTGAGCGCGCGATGAGCCAGTTCAAGTTGGAAATTTTACCGCGGCTGGACGACTTTGAAGTAACGCAGCACGTCTTCGAAAAACTCATCGAAGAGCAGACAATCGATCCGCTTTTCGTCATGCATTGCCCGAAAGAGCTGGTGCCTTTGGCAAAACAAAACAGGGAGGATAATTCGCTTGTCGATGTCTTCGAGCTGATCATTAACGGCACGGAGATTGCGCCGGGCTACAGCGAGTTAAACGATCCGCTCTTGCAACGTCAGCGTCTGCTCGAGCAAGCAGGCGAAGAAACGCAAAAGATCGACGAGGAATTTCTGCTCGCGCTTGAGCACGGCATGCCACCGGCCGGCGGCTTTGGCATGGGCATGGATCGACTCACCATGTTGCTCACCGGTGCGGAGTCGATCCGCGACGTCATCCTGTTTCCACTGCTCAGACCAAAGAAATAAGCTGGGCTGGTGTTCCGTCGCACGCCGTTAGCGGAAAGGTGCGTAATATTTGGCATCGAGCCCAGAGCGCTCGATCCACCCGCCACATCAACTTATCGTTCCATCTCAAAGGTCACTTTGGCATTGACCCGGTAAGCAGTGACCTTCTTGTTTTCCACTGCGGCAGTGAATTCTTTGACGTAGACCGAGCGGATGTTGCGCAGCGTTTTGGAAGCTTCGCTCACGACAGCTTGCGCGGCGTCTTCCCAACTCTTAGGCGATTCGGACAGCAGTTCGATAACTTTAACGACTTTGGCCATAATTAATAATTCTCCTTCGATCTATTATCGCAGACCATTGTGGATCCGGTTCCATCCGGATTCTCGATGGATCAAAGGCGTTTAAGCGAACCGCTTTCATCAACTTCAACGCTTTAACACTTTAACGAGTAAACGTTCGTATTAGGTTATACTCGCATGAGACCTTTCGAAATCACGGGATTGCCACCCGACGAATTGAACAGCTTTCTCACCGGGACCCATTCCGATCCATTCCGTATTTTGGGACCACACCGCGTTGGCGATGATTTGAAGATCCGCGTGTTTCGGCCGGATGCAGAAAAGATCGACATCGTTCTGAATCGACCATCGACTGAGCCGATCGCCGCAGAGAGGATTCATCGGGACGGTTTTTTTTGCGTGACTGTACCCGGCGCGACGCGTGATCTCGATTATCGCCTTCGCCTCACGACGCGGGATGGCTCGGAGCAGCTGGCGCGTGATCCGTATCAGTACGGTCCGATTATGGGTGAAGTCGATCTGCATCTGTTCGCCGAGGGACAGCACTGGAAAATTTATGAAAAGTTTGGGGCGCATCTGCGCACTATCGGCGACGAGGCTGGTGTTTACTTTGCAGTCTGGGCGCCGAATGCGCAGCGGGTCAGCGTGGTGGGCGATTTCAACGGCTGGGATGGTCGGGTTAATCCGATGCGCAGGCTGCTGGGCAGCGGCGTATGGGAATTATTTTTGCCGGGAATCAAGGAAGGCGCGCATTACAAATTCGAAATCCGCGCCCAGACCGGCGCCCTGTTGCTCAAGAGCGATCCATTCGCCTTTTTCAATCAGCACGGCATATCGACCAGCTCGCTCACTTACAATCTCGAGCGTTACAAATGGAGCGACGCGGAGTGGATGGAATCGCGTCGGACGAAAGACTGGCCGAGAAGTCCGCTTAGCATTTACGAAGTGCATCTCGGTTCATGGCGTCGCCACGCCAATGAAGGAAACCGGCACCTGAGTTATCTCGAATTCGCGGAGACGTTGTTGCCCTACGTGCTGGAGACGGGTTACACCCACATCGAATTGCTGCCGATTGCCGAGCACCCGTTCGAAGGCTCCTGGGGTTATCAAGTTACCAACTATTACGCACCGACCAGCCGTTTCGGCACGCCCGATGAACTGCGTCATTTCATCGACGCTTGCCACCAGGCTGGCATCGGTGTGATCATGGATTGGGTGCCGGCGCATTTCCCCAAAGATGCGCACGCGCTCGCCGAATTCGACGGCACCGATCTTTACGAGCACATGGACCCGCGCCAGGGCGAGCACCAGGATTGGGGCACGCTCATTTTTAATTTTGGCCGAAATGAGGTGCGCAATTTCCTGATCGGCAACGCGCTTTTCTGGCTCGACCAATATCACATCGACGGGCTACGCGTGGATGCGGTCGCCTCGATGCTTTATCTCGACTATTCGCGCAAACCTGGGCAGTGGATCCCGAACGTTTACGGCGGCCGAGAAAATCTCGATGCGATTTATTTCCTGAAACGGTTCAACGAAGTTTGTTACGAGCGTTTCCCTGGCATCATCACCATCGCCGAGGAATCAACCGACTGGCCTGGTGTGTCGCGTCCGACTTACTTGGGCGGCCTCGGGTTCGGTTTCAAATGGAATATGGGTTGGATGCACGATTTCCTTCAATATATGAGCCTCGATCCGATTTATCGCCGTTATCATCACGGCAACATCACTTTTTCGCTGCTCTACGCGTTTTCGGAGAATTTCATTCTCGTCCTCAGCCATGATGAAGTTGTCTATGGCAAGCGTTCGCTGCTATCCAAGATGCCAGGCGACGAATGGCAGAAGTTTGCTAATGTCCGGATGTTTCTGGCCTGGATGTATGGGCATCCTGGCAAAAAGCTGTTGTTCATGGGTGCCGAATTTGGCCAGAAGAACGAGTGGAATCACGACACGAGTCTCGACTGGCAGCTGAGTGAATTGCCTCGCCACGACGGGCTACGCCGGCTCGTTCAGCATCTCAATTACACTTACAAAAGCGAGCCGGCCTTGTGGGACCAGGACGACAGTTACGCAGGCTTTGATTGGATCGATTTTCACGATGCCGATAATAGCGTCGTTGCATTCCTGAGAAAATCGCGCGCCGGCGAGATGATTGC
>QHOQ01000249.1:2894-6458 GCA_003219355.1 Verrucomicrobiota bacterium | reverse complement strand
CTAATCATTATTTTGCCCGTTGAGCGGGTGCAAACCAGCGCGCGATCTTGAACTTGCCGACCATCATTGTCGGATCGCTACCATCGATCGCCAGATTGATATTTTCGAATACCACAAAGGCGTCTGGTTGTTGCACGTCATAAAGAAAATGAACCAGCGGCGGCCACGGGCTTTTGGTTTCAATTGATGCGAAAACCGTTTGATGATTGGGCGTCGTCTCGCCTGAACCAATCGCAGGATTCTGGATCAAGACATTGTATTTAGCGGCGACTTGCTTCACTTGATCAAGTAGGGTGGACGCCTCCGCGGGATTTTTGAGAATCGGTTGGCGCTGCTGGATCCATTGGTCGCGCTTTATCCAGAGATCCCGCTCTTTTACGTAAACGGCTTGCTCCGCACGCGCCGCTGTGCGGGCAGCCAACTCAGTGCGTGCACGACCCAGCGCGCCGAAAAGCCAGCTCAAGACCAGGAGGTTGAGCAACGCGATTCCTGTGCCGGCGACGATCCACGCCAGCACACGCTCACGTGGATTCATTCTTTTATACCAATCCGGAATCATCGCGGTCTTCCTTCCAATCGAAACTGTGCGTGGTCGTTCGGCAAAATGCGCGGAGCAGCCATCTCAAATTGAAAGATTCGCAGCTCCGGACTCTTCTTTACCTTGTCGATGAATTGATAAGCGAGCCCTGCGGTATTGGCCTCTCCATCTACTGAGACTTGGCGCGCAGATTGATTATATGCAGTAATGCGCACATCGGAGGACGGCAGACTTTCGAACAGATGCAGTAAGATTTCGACTGGGTAATAACGTGAATCAACCGCCGGTGCGAGCGCCTTCCAGTTCGCTTCTGCGGTTCGGACAAACTCCGTTTGAGGCGCATCCCGGGTGATACGCCCCTCAAGCCGCCGGATTTCCAGACGCATATAGGCGTGATACGCGAGCAAAACCAAGAGAAATCCCGCATAAGCGCCTCCTGCCCATATGAGTCGCTTCCGCCATTCCCCTTGTCTGGCTATTTGTGAGCGGCGATGCCGCCAGCTTTCTGGCAGCAGGTTTAGCTTCACTGGAGCTGGCGGCAGCTCAATGCCAACTATCTCGGTCGGGCTCGCCAGAATGCCCTCCACGGTGTCACGCAGTTGATAGCAGGTCTCGTCCAGCAACACGTTCGGAAACGACGCGTTAATGCCTTGCAGTTCAGCGCTCAATCTCAATTGTGGCAATTCCAGCTGCAATTCTTCCCCGTTCGCGCTTTGAAAAGTCCGGGTAAAGCTGAGCTTGCCATGCTCAGTTACGGCGGAAACAAGCGTCTCGCCTTCTGGATAAATGAGAAGTGCATTTCCTCGCGGCGCATAGGTGCTCGCGCGTTGCGCGGCGTATACCGTGACTTGTCGAGGGATGTAACCATGCTCCAGCAGCGGCGCCGCGATCTCGGCAAGCTGTTCGTTTCTAATCGCGACGGCGGATACCACACTTCCACTCTCGGTTTGCTCGATCACTTCGAAGTCAGTTGTCACTTCGTCAGCCGAGAACGGCAGCGCCTTCTCAATCTGAATTCAAATCATTTCTGGAAATTCAGCAGGATCCACGGTGGGCAAACGAAATCGCTGGGCAAGCACGGCGGCAACCGGGAGGCCAAGCACGAAATCGTCGTTCGCCCTCAGCAGCGGCACCGCTTCGTCCAAACTTTGAAGCTTGCGTACGTCCCAGGAACCGTTTCGCTCCCCTGAGCGCAGAAATTTCCAGCCGTGCGCGGTCGGAATTATAAAGACAGATGTCGACGCGGTCTCGATGTCAAAGCTCCTTCCAGGCGATCACTTGAGGATTATTGCCCGCCTTGCGCACAACCATCTGCACAGCCCGCGTGCTATCGCCTGATTTTCCGATGCTCATGATACGGAATACTTGATCGTTGAATCCAACCAATCCAGCAAGCTGCTGAAATTGTTCCGGGGAAAAGCCAAGAGCATGTTGAATGTCAGCCAAGCTCTTGAATGGCGTATCATCGGCAGTTGCATCGACTCCGTCCTGACCACGGCGCAGTTGTAAAAATCGATCCACTAAATCATCTCTCATGCCGGGCAGCGCGCGCAACACATCACGCGAGGCCCAAGCGAGATCAATCGGGCCGGAACTGTTGATCGTAAAATCATCGTCCCAACCCGGCTTTGAAGTGAATTCCCCCCAGCCAATAATTTTCCCGAGTTCATCCACCGAGCTCAGCGGCGCGTGCGCCGGACGATAGTCGGCCGTTTCCGGCGGCGCATTCAAACGGTGAAGTCCGGTAGTCGGTTCCACCCAATCGAGCAGAGCATCCATCATCCGATCACGCTCATTGAGATCGACTCCTTTAAGCTCAAGATATCTTCGCAGAATTGCGACGCGAATCGGATCTTCACCGACGGTGATCCAGTTTAAGTTCAAACGGCCACCTTCGCCGGTAACACGGACTTCATAACCTTCCCGATCACCGAATTTTCCATGCAGATTTGGCGAGCTGGGCCTGACGCCTGGGTGCAAGGCAACTTCCGCGCCAGAAGCCGCCATCGCCTCCGCTGCGAGCGCGCGGTTTGCATTACCGGAAAGCGTGAGCCGGGAGTCAATGTCGAGGGCCCAGGAAATTACCATCGCACTGAGTAAAAATAGTGCCCAAAGCGATAACATAAGTGCTGCCCCACGCGTTCGGGTGAGCAGGATCGACATTTTCATAATTTCGTCCTGGGCGGAATTGGATGGATCAGCACAGTCAATACGGCGTCCGTCCTAACGGAATGATCGCTTCCCAAGGTACCGCCGCATCGGTGCGTCCCACGGTAAGCTTTACAAGCCGGGGGAGCCGGAGCGCGTCTGTCCATCGGTCTGCCCAACTGTTTAATTGAGGATCAAAGTACTGAATTTGGAGGCTGCTAACGTTCTTAATTAAAGGCACCCACGTCTCAAGACCAATGCCAGTCTCGTCATGCGGTTTTCGCAAAAGACCGAGATCGAGCTGGCCGTTCTTGTTGCTTTCAGGCTGCAACCGCATTTGAACTGTAAATTTACCGGCCGCATAGCGCGTTAGTAATCCAGGTCCGGCACTACAAACCCACTTGATCTCATCGCGCTGGCGATCGTTTAATTTAAATGGCTCGCCCGTAATCGCACCCTGCTTTGTCGGCAAGCTTTGCCATTGCGCCTGCAAGAGATCGCGTAAACCGTTATAGCGTGCGTCGGCCACACTCGCGTCAGAGGAAGCTCGCAGCGCAGTGAGATTCGATTGCACGAAACGATAGATCGCTAGTGACATCATGGCGAGAATCGCCACTGCCAGCATGATCTCCAGCAGCGTGAAGCCGTCTCTGCAAGCGGCCCGCTTGCTTGAATCTAATATCGCGCTCTGATTAGCGCGGCCGATAAACATAAAAGCGAATTTGTTTTGACTGCGTATTTCCACTCTGCATCCACTGCGCGGTTAGAGTCACAAGATTGATCCCGCTTAGCTGAACGTTGCCGGGCTCGGTCAAAACAGCCGGCGCATTTTTCTGAATCAATTTCACGATTCCATAGCCAGTATCGACTTTAAATTC
>QHOQ01000249.1:2246-2837 GCA_003219355.1 Verrucomicrobiota bacterium | reverse complement strand
CACCCGCTCTTCTTCCGCGTTCAAGGTGCTGGCGTTCAGACAATTTTCCACTGCGCGGCCAAGCGCTAGTACGCCCACGGCGAAAATCGCAACCCCGATTAGTACCTCGTAAAGCGCAAAGGCGCCGGCCGAATTTCGAATTTCACGAGATTTATCTGGCGGCATAATCCCTAAGCTCGGGTTGCGCCGTCAACGGCGAATAATCTGCCTTCCAGGAACCAGCCGGCCCATTGAATTGAACAGTCGCTGGTTCGCAGGTCCCGGATGGCCAGAAAATCCATTCGGCTGTTGGATTCTTCATCAATGCTGCCGACAGCGCCAGCTTTAAGGCATCTCCACGATCCAGCTGAAATTCGGCGGTCGGTTTGACTTCTTCGCCTTTTGCAAAGGCTTCCGGGCGCAGAAAAACATGATCCTTAGCCCAAATAATCAGGTAGGAACGACGCTCCGCTACGCTTCGCTCCTGTGCCTGGCGGACAAGCTTGTTGAAGCTATCCAGCGAGCGCCGGAGTCGCCTATCCGCGAGCACACCATTCAAACTCGGCACCGCGAGCAGAAGCAGCAACATCAGTATGAAGACAGCGAGAACAA
>QHOQ01000249.1:0-2241 GCA_003219355.1 Verrucomicrobiota bacterium | reverse complement strand
AAACGCCCGCCAATCTCGCACCGGCGAAGTTACCTGATGCGCAATAAATCACAAGATAGATAGGAGGCGGCATGGGCACCTCGTGCGCCTACGCCTTGACCTCTTACCGAAGCGAAAGCGAGCGCCCAACGGAGGCAAATGCCTCTGGTCACTTGCAAGGCGCACAAGCAAGAGCGGCGACATCAGCGCCAAAGTCACTTACCCTTGCCTTCCAAATGATGGCCCAGGGCGTATTCGGCCATGCGAAGACCATCCTAGCGACAACAACACCAAGAAACCATTGGCCGCGCAGGATCGCGCAACTAGCCGCTAAAAAAAAGCAATCGAACGGCAGCAGTCGCGAAGCCGATGTGGTAGGTTCATCGTCAATGAAGCTCGCGTTGCGCATCGGTATTATCGCAACCGCGACTTGCGTCGCCGCTGTGATCATATGGCAAGGTGTGACCGCCAATGGAGCGCCCGACCCGACGCAACCAAACACAAGTCCGACAGTCGCTTTTCTCGACATTGGTGTCCTCGTATTCCGCGAAGGTCTCGAGTGCATTTTAGTGCTTGCCGCGATCACCGCGAGCATGACCGGAACGAAACGCGCTTATCGCCGGCCGGTCGGGGCCGGTGCGGGCATGGCTTTTGTCGCGACTTTGATCACTTGGTTCATCGCCGTCCGTATCGTCAACTCGCTCAGCGACAACATCCCAGCACTCGATCTGCAAGCTGCAACCGGACTCCTCGCCGTGATCGTGTTGCTCGTGATCATGAACTGGTTTTTTCATAAAATTTATTGGGGCGGATGGATCCGGGCGCACAATCGTCGCCGGAAAGCATTGCTTGCGGACGCGAGCGCCGACGAAATCTCGCGCTCGCGCCTGTGGTGGGGATTGATCCTACTGGGATTTACGTCGCTTTATCGCGAGGGGTTCGAGGTCGTCCTCTTTTTGCAGAGTTATCATCTGCGCCTGGGTGGCGGCGTGGTGTTGAAAGGCGCATTGCTGGGATTGGTTCTTACCGGGATGATGGCCGTCCTCACCTTTGTTCTTCAGCAGCGTCTCCCCTATCGAAAAATGCTGATTACAACCGGCGTTCTGCTCGGCGTGGTGTTGCTGGTGATGGTGGGCGAGCAAGCGCAAGAGATGCAGCTCGCGCATTGGATTCCGACTACGGAGATCAGTTCTTTGAAAAATTACGTGCCGCCCTGGATTGGTCTTTGGTTTGCCGTGTTTCCCACGACCGAAACACTCGTCGCTCAATTCATCGCCGCGGTGTTGGTGATTGGCTCTTATTATGCGGCGCGCCACTTTGGCGGCGGTGCGCCGCCCGAAAGCGCGGAGCCGGTGCAAGAGGCGAGAGTCGAAGCCAAAGCTGCCATCGTCGAGCGACTGGAAACAGTTCCCGCAGTTTCGCACCGGTAACCTCACCGGCTGCGAATTTTCATCATGAAAACACTTCGCCTGCTTTGCATCTTGATCTTTGCGTTTTCGCCGTCCGTTTCTTTCAGCGGAGTCCGCCATTTCACATTTTTGTATGAAGCGCCCACGTCTGCGCGGGGAAGCCTGGAGTTGGAAAACTGGGTCACATGGAAGCAAATTACCGGCCCGGACCGCTCCGACGAAGTCGATTTTCGTCACGAGCTCGAGTACGGCGTGACCGACAACTTCCAGGTTAGTGTTTATTTGGCAGACTGGTTTTACGAGAGCAATAAAGAGCACTCCAGTTTCACATATTCCGATTCGGCGATCGAGTTGATCTACAACCTGACCAATCCGGTTGACGATCCGATCGGGTTGTCGATCTACGGAGAGATCAAAGCGGGTGATCGCCTTGTCGAATTGGAATCAAAACTGATCGCGCAGAAGAATCTCGGACCATTGATCTTCGCTTACAACGCAACGATCGAAGCGGTATGGGAAGAAAAAGAGCTCGAGAGCCGAGAAGGTGAATTCTCGCAGGCAGTTGGTGCAAGTTACGAGATCTCTCCACGTATTTCGGCAGGAATAGAACTGCTCCACGAATTTGTTTTTCCGAAGTGGCGCGATGAAGAAAAGATCAGAAATCTTTTCGTCGGCCCGAACGTCTCTTATCGCAGCGGCAATTGGTTTGTCACTGTCACCGCTCTCGCGCAAGCGACTGATACAGATGATGAACCGGATCTCCAGGTGCGCACAATTTTTGGTATCGGTTTATGAAGAAGCATTTAGCGATCTTTGCCGCAGCGATCGTTTGTCTTGTCGATCTTAGTAGCTG
>QHOQ01000184.1:9787-17652 GCA_003219355.1 Verrucomicrobiota bacterium | reverse complement strand
TGTTGATAAGCGCAGCCGCCGCACCGGCCAAAGTATGGGCACTCCGGAGTAACGCGATGCGGTGAACTTTCCTTAACATCGAGAAGTTCCGCTTCCGCGAATTGCTTCTTCTCGCGCACGATTTCGGCCGAAACGATTTCACCGTCAATCGTGAACGGAGTAAAGACCGCCTTGCCACTATCACGCCCGACGCCTTTGCCGCCGAATGCGATGTCCAGAATTCTAAGATCGACGATGCGCAAAGAAGTGTGCTCGCGTGAGCAAATCGCCTAGGCTACTTAATTCGAAACAGTTCCCGCTGCGATTGCACGCTCCATCGCTGCTTCGAGTGTTTCGAGCTTCACCGGTTTGATCAAATGCTCGCAAAACCCTGCCTGCAGACTCCTTTCGATGTCTCCGTTGTTGCCGAAGCCGCTGATGGCAATACCTGGCATTTTGGAAATAGCCTGCAAGTGGGTCATCAATTCCATACCGCTTCCGTCTGGCAGCGCAATATCGCTGATCAGAAGATCGAAACGATTGCGCACCGCGGCCTCCATCGCCGAGCGCACATTGTGCGTTGCTGCCACGAGGTGTCCGCGGCGGACAAGTAGTTTTTCCAGAGCAGCGCATGTATCCTGATGGTCATCGACCAGCAGAATTCTCAAACCTTGGCGTGAAGTCTCGTCGCCTGCTCTGGCCGGGCTGCCCAATCCTTCAGCGGGTGAGGTCGTTTGCATCGACAACAGGAACGTTGACCCGCGATCGCGGCCGTCGCTTTGAGCGGTGAGAGTGCCGCCATGGGCTTGCGCGAGAGATTTTGAAATAGCCAACCCCAGACCAAGACCGCCAAAGCGGCGCTCAAGGGAGCGGTTGCCCTGCTCGAAGGGATCGAAAATCCGCTGCATGACTTCGGGCTCCATCCCGATACCAGTATCGCGCACGCTGATTGTCAGAACCTCGGGTGAAGGGTTTGAAGACGAAATGGCAATCTCTCCGTCTTCGGGCGTGAACTTGATCGCGTTTTTTAGCAGATTCCAAATGATTTGTTGAAACTTAGCAGCGTCCGCGGCCACATAGTGCGTGTTCGCGCGCAAGTTGAGATGCACCCTAAGTCTTTTCGGATCAGCTTCCGCACGGCAGATTTCAGACACGTTTGCAATCGCCAGATGGGCATCGACCGGAGCAAATCTCAATTGCAATTTGTCTTTCGCGATCCGCGTGAAGTCGAGCAGGTCGTCAATCAGTTGAGTTTCAAGTTCGATATTGCGGCGGATCATGGCCAACGCGTTTTTGACCTCTCCAGTTTGTGCTGGTTCCGTCTCGAGCCCTTCCAGCGCGGAAATTACGGGAGTGAGCGGCGTGCGCAGCTCATGTGAAAGCATCGCTAGGAAATGATCTTTGGTCCGGTTGACCCCTTCGACTACGGCCTTTTGTTGCTGGAGCTCCTCCTCGGCACGCCTGCGTTCCGCCATGCCGGCGGAAAGCGCCATCGCGGTAATAGTGAGCACGGCCGTCCAAGATTGCAGCGCGAGCAGTGACTGGTTTTCGGTTCCCCTGACGAATGGCCCGAATCCATGCAGCGTGCCCCATATCGCGATGGCTGACAGAATAAAAATCCCCGTGGCTGTTTCACGCTGAGTGAAGCGAAACGCCGTCCAAATCACAATCGGCCCGCAAATGAATCCAATGGGATAATTCCCGGCCGAGATTGGCAGCCACCCCCCGAAAACCACTTCGCTGAGTATGAACAACATTAGCATGAGGATCCCCACTTCAACCGCTTCTCTCCTGTTCCAGTGCCGCTTTGATGTGGCGCTCCAGAGAATCGCCAATGGAGCGATCAAAAGATCGCCAGTTGCGTCGCCCAGCCACCACGTCAGCCAGATCGGGCCATAATTCGCCCAATCGGCGAAACCACAAAGTGCAAGACTGGTCACACCAAAAGCTGGGCCGATAATTGTGCTAACCACCGCCGCGAGTCCGAACTTGAAAACACCCTGCGGACGATCGAAAACGGTTATGCCACCGGCGAGCCGATTCACGAGCCAGGCACCGCATACGGCCTCGAGCGTGTTGCCGCTAGCGATGGCAAGCGACGTGGCGACACTGCCCGCAGTCGTCACGTTCACTAAAAATGCGCCGACAAAAATGGCAGGCCAGACTCGGTAACCGAGCACGAGCAATGCCGCGAGCGCAATTCCCGCTGCCGGCCACACCGGCGACGCACTTGCGTGCAGCGATGCCAGCATCAACCCGAGCTTGCCAGCAACGAAATAGACAACTGTTAAAATGCCAATTCCTGACAGCTTGGAAAGAGGTCGCGATTGCATCGCTCGACAGCCTTAGCGTGTCGCCATATCTTGTACATCGCCACTGAGCGCCGTCAATACGAGGGGACGGATCTCTTTCCAGATTTTCCTTGATCGCGGCAGGCCTAATGCCGTTCAGTCATGATAGGCAAGTGCCTATCTTTCTTAATAATTCCGCACGTAGGGATATTTCGATTCGTTGCCGAGCTCAGGTGGAAATTCTGAATAGCCAGCGTGAATGTATGGAATATCGCTCGGCAGCAGTGGGTAGTAACTTTCGCGCCATGCGGGAAACGGCGCGAGCACAACCTCAAGAAAGCCAGCAACGTGTCTTGTGGCTGAGCGCCCGATTCCGCGCACCATGCCATAACCGAACGCCGCGGAGTTGCCGTCATACGTGTTGACTGTCGTAACGGTCACGAAAATTTCAGCCGGCGCCAGGAAAAAATTGGAGAGGCCACGACCAAGTTTTCGCGTTGGCCCATAATCGTTCGCCGGCGGATCCTGGATATCCGCCAATGAACTTCCGACAAGTCCGAGGACTAACGCGATGACAATTAGAATTAGATTCTTCATAAAGGCCTTCCCCATAGCTAACCAGATTTTGAATGATGAAAGCAA
Organism: Verrucomicrobiota bacterium; assembly: GCA_003219355.1. Lineage (GTDB taxonomy): Bacteria > Verrucomicrobiota > Verrucomicrobiia > Chthoniobacterales > UBA10450 > Udaeobacter. Next base: position 14,740 of record QHOQ01000184.1, on the reverse strand, counting down.
CACTTTATTTTCGATTGCCGGCCGCGGCACGGCGCTCTGTCACGATCATCGAAATTGTGATCGTCACAGCCAGGACGAGCACAATGACCCCCAACGAGATCCAGTTAGAAATCGGGTAATAATCCGCGACGATCATTTTGATCCCCACGAAGCCGAGGATGAACGCGAGCCCCGTTTGCAGATAAATGAAACGATCTATCAAACGCGCGAGCAGAAAGTAGAGCGATCGCAAGCCGATGATCGCGCAAATGTTTGAAGTATAGACAATAAATGGGTCCTGTGTGATGGCGAAGACTGCGGGAATCGAATCGACCGCGAAGATGAGATCCATGATGTCGATCGCGATCAGCGCGAGGGCGAGCGGGGTCAGCATCCAGCGGCCATCCACGCGCGCTTTGAAGTGCTCGTCATAGAATTCGTTCGTAATCGGAAACGCGCGGCGGCATACCCGGATCACCCAACTTTCCCCGAAATCGCGCCGTTCATGTTTGCCGAAAAACATTCGCAACGCAGTGATCAGGAGGAACAGGCCGAACAGATAGAGAACAAAATGAAAACGTTGCACCAAAGCGATACCGCACAAGATCATGACTCCGCGCATGACAAGGGCGCCGACAATCCCCCAGACGAGGACGCGATGCTGCGCGCGCGGCGGCACGCGAAAATAAGCAAAAATCAACACAAAAACGAAGATGTTATCGACGCTCAGTGAATATTCGATGAGGTAACCGGTGAGAAATTCGAGGCCCTTCTCCGGTCCACGCAATTTCCACACGAGCAGGTTAAAAAGGAGCGAAAGCACGATCCAGATCAAGCTGCGTCGCGCGGCCGCGCGCATGCTCAGCTCGCGATCCCGCCGCTTAAAGCTGACAAGATCGACAATCAGCGCGATGAAGACGCCGAAGTGAAAGGCGATCCAAAACCAAATACTGGTTGTCACGGGGCGCTACCGTTTCACGGCAGACGCGTTACCGCAATCGTAAACGCCTGCAATCAGAGTTTTCTCTCGCGAAGCAAATTCTTCATCGTAATGTGTGCGATTCGCATGGAGCCGGAGCTGGAGAAACTTGTTGAATCGGGAAAGCTCAGTGCAAAAGGCGCCGAGCAGCTGGAAAAATTGAAGCCGGGGACATTTTGTTTGCACAAGAGCTGGGGATTCGGTCGCGTGACCGAGTGGAACCTTCTCCTCAATCAGATCGTGATCGACTTTGCGGGCAAGAAATCGCATCCCATGCAGGCCCAGTACGCGGCGGAGAATCTTACGTCACTCTCAACCGAGCATTTCTTGGTCCGCAAGGCAAACGATCTGATATCGATCAAAAAACTCGCCACGGAAAATCCTGTGGCAGTCGTACGCAATATTGTCGAAAGTTTCAGTGGACAGGCGACGGTCGCGCAGATCAGCGAATGGCTCATCGGCGACGTTTTCATCGAGGCGGAATGGAAACGTTGGTGGGAATCCACGAAGAAATTGCTCAAAGCGAGCGGCGCTTTCTCGGTCCCTGCAAAAAAGACCGACTCAATCCAACTGCGCGGCGAAGGCGTGTCGCACACTGACGAGCTAATTGCTTCTTTCAACAAGGCGCGGCAGCCGAAAGAGCAAATCGCCGCGCTCGAGCAAATTCTAAAATTTCACCAGCAATTCAAAGGATCCGAGAAACAACTGCAGTTGGTTGTGGCGTCGATCGAGAACGTGGCAGCGCGCAATCAGAAAATGCACCCAGCTCTCGCTTTCGAGCTAGTCATCGCGCGCGACGATTTACTCGAGCGCGTTCCCCTGCTCCACACAACGCACGTCGGTTTAACACTTTCAAAACTGATCCTTGATGAAGAGAAGCGATTGATGTCGATCTTGCCGAAATTACCGGCGGCAAAAGAGAAAAAGGTTTTGCAAGCGCTACCGGCCGTGCTCGGGCCTCGCTGGACCGAACGTGCTTTGCAATTGATGCAGGGAAGTCACGGTCGCATGATCGGGCAAATAGCGCGCGTGTTTAGCGACGCGGGCCAACACGCAGAAGTGAAAACAATGCTCGAACGCAGCATTCGCGAACATTCCGCCACAAGTGAGATGCTGGTCTGGTTATGTAGCGAACGAGAGCGCTGGAGCGATCTGATCAATCCGGCACTATTTAGTGCGATTTTGGCGGCACTGGAACGCGAACAGCACAATGCCCCCAGTCGCGGCAGCAAGTTGCAGCGCGCGCTTGTTGAGGATCGCCAGTTGGTTGGAAAGATATTTGCAGATGGCGATGTCGGAGTTGCCCGCGATGCCGTGCGGCGGCTTCAACTCAGCCCGTTGTTTGACGAATTGACCAAACGCTCGCTTCTGGGACGAATCGTCAAAGTTTATCCAGGACTGGAAAGCATGATCACAGGCGCACAAGCGCAAGAAAAGACTGCGTCGTTAATCGTTTCGTGGAGTAGTCTCGAAAAACGTAAAGGGGAATACGAAGAGCTCGTCAAAACCAAAATTCCGGAGAACCGCAAGGAAATCGCGATCGCAAGGTCCTATGGCGATCTGAGCGAAAATTTTGAATTCAAAGCAGCGAAACAAATGCAAAGCGTGTTGATGCGTCGCAAAGCTGAACTCGAACAAATGCTGCACAATGCGCGCGGAACGTCATTTGAAAACGTCGATACGTCGCGGGTTTCAATCGGCACAATCGTCACCCTGCGCGCCATGGAGACGAATAAGGAAGAAACCTACACCATTCTCGGCGCGTGGGACGGCGATCCAGATCGGCACATTATTTCATACCAAACAGCGATCGGCCAAGCGTTGCTCGGGCACAAGATTGGTAAAGCTATCTCCCTCAACACCGATCACGGTGCGGCTCAATTTACAATTGTGTCAATCAAACCCGTGCAACCGGACAAGACCGAGCCAGCCGCGGCTCTTAACGAAATGCCTGCCATCGAAGTAGCGATCGCCGAATGATTTCGCCGAATAGCGTGGCTGCCGACAATTAAGGCAATGCTTCGCAGAAGCGCCGCTACATCAGCAATTCGTAGGAAAGAACGCTCAGACAATAGATCGCGGCGGTCTCCACTCGCAGGATAATCGGGCCGAGCGTAATTGGCTGGCACCCATGGCGGCGGGCTAGCGCGAGCTCCGCGGGCGTGAAATCGCCTTCCGGCCCGATAAGCATCAAGACGCTGTCGGGAAGGTGTCGATGCTCGCTAGAGTAATCAGCGAGGATTCTTTTCAAATGTTGCGCACCGGGCTGAAGCGAACCGACCAAGTGCAGATCGAATGTCGCAGAGGCAGTAAAAAACTTGCCGAGACTACACGGCGCGTGAACGCGCGGTAGCCAGTTCTGGCCGCATTGCTTGGCAGCCTCGATCGCAATCTGCTGCCATTTCGCCTGCTTCTGTGCGGCGCTTTCAGGATCGACATGTACGATAGTGCGATCAGAAATGATCGGCGCAATCTCGGCTGCCCCGATCTCAACCGCCTTCTGCACGATCAACTCCATGTTTTTCCCCTTCGGAATCGCTTGCCCAAGAATGATTCGGCAGCGCAGCGGCGGCGTTTCCGCCTCGTGTAATTTGCGCAATTGAATTTCATCGCCGTTGAAATCGACAATCTCAGCAGTGATTTCGTGCCCGCGTCCGTTGAAAAGAACAAGCTTCTCGCCGCGCTTAACGCGCAAGACATCGCGCGCGTGATGGGCTTCCGATCCGGTCAACGCGAGCGCGCCTCGATTCCAATTCTCCGGTGAGATGTAGAAGCGATGCATGGTGATATGACCGATAGGGCCAATAGGACTTATAGGACAAGCAACCTGATTTCTTTACTGATAGTTGGATGCGATGAGCGAATTCATCGCCAGCAGATTCTGCAACGATTTGCCTACCGGCAGCTCCACCCCCCGTTGTTTAAGCGCCTCGATTACGCTCTCTGTCGGAATGTTCCCGATCAGTGTGTCCTGCGCGAAGGGGCATCCGCCGAGGCCACCCATGGCCGAGTCGAAGCGGCGGCAACCCGCGTCGTATGCGGCGAGCACTTTGACTGAAGCGTCGTTGCGCGTGCCGTGCATATGCACACCAAAGTCGTAGCCGGCGTATTGGCTGGTTACCGATTTTACCACCCGGCTGATCAGATCGGAACCGGCAATACCGACCGTGTCTGCCAGCGAGATAGACCGGATCGCAAGCTTGGCGATTTTTTCAATTGCCTCATTGACCTTGCCTTGATCCCAGGGATCGCCATACGGGTTGCCGAATGCCATGGAAACATAAACAACCATGCCGAGGCCCGACTCATCAGCTCTTGTTTTGATTGACTGTAAAGCTTTGTAGCATTCGTCGTGCGTCTGATTCTGGTTTTTTTGCAAAAAGGTCGCCGAGATGGAATAGGGATAGCCAAGGGTGGTCACGGCCTGGGTTGCAATAGCGCGTTCCGCACCCCTCTCGTTCACGACAATGCCGATGATTTCGAAATTCTGGGGCGGACCCATTTGCTCCAACACCTTTTCGCTGTCCGCCATCTGTGGAATGGCCTTGGGAGAGACGAAGCTTACGGCATCGATGTGTTTGAACCCCGCCTCGATTAGCGCGCAAAGATAGCGCACTTTTAGTTCTGTCGGGATTTGTTTCCTGAGACCCTGCCAGGCGTCGCGGGGACATTCGATCAGTTTGACAGGATCGTTAAGCATCCTTGAGACAAGCGGCAGGGTTTGGCAGTTAAGCGTTCACAGTGACGACTTCAGCTAGTTTGAATACTCAACCCGAACTCTGAAACCCGAATCCTTTTACTTGAAAAATTCCTTCGCGCGTTCGAAAAAGCTCTTGCGCATAGGCGTGTTTTCTTCACCGCAAAGTGCGGCGAACTCCTCGAGTTTGCGCCGTTGTTCTGCATTCAAGCGGGACGGCACCTCCACGAGTAACCGCACGCGCAAATCGCCGCGATCCCTCCCGTTGAGGTGGATAATACCTTTGCTGCGCAGTTTG
>QHOQ01000184.1:0-9777 GCA_003219355.1 Verrucomicrobiota bacterium | reverse complement strand
CACCTGCCCGCTTTGGGTGCCGGCGGGCACTTTCAGATGCGCTTTGCCTTCCAGTGTCGGCACGGGCACTTCCCCGCCCAAAGCCGCGACTGAAAAAGGAATCGGCACTTCACAGTAAAGATTGTCTCCCTCACGCTGAAAGATTTTGTGCTCCTTGATATGAATGACGACATAAAGGTCGCCCGGGGGTGCGCCACGGATACCGGCCTCGCCATTGTGTGAGGAACGCAGCCGCGCGCTTTCTCTGATTCCGGCCGGGATTTTCAATTTGACGCGGCTGAGTTTTTCCACGCGTCCCTCCCCATGGCACTTCGGACACGGCTTCTCGATGATTTCGCCGGCGCCGCGACATCGAGGACAGGTTTGTGAAACCTGAAAAAATCCGCGCGAACTGATCACCTGACCGTGGCCGCCGCAGGTGGGACAGTGAATCGTGCGCGATCCCTCCTCAGCCCCACTGCCATGACATCTGCCGCAGGTATCGAGCTTCTCGATTTCAATCTCTTTTTCGACGCCAAAAGCCGCTTCTTCGAGTTCGATCTGCATGTCGTAACGCAAATCAGATCCGCGTTGGCGATCTTCCGAGCGTGCGCCAGCGCCCCCGAAGAACGTCTCGAAAATTCCGCCGCCGAATCCGCCCCCGCCAAAGACTTCGCGGAAAATGTCGAACGGATCATGGAAACCACCTCCAAATCCTGCGCCCTGGGCAAACGCGGCGTGGCCAAAGCGATCGTACGCCGGGCGTTTATCGGGATCTATCAGCACATCGTAAGCTTCCCCCAGTTCCTTGAACTTTTCTTCCGCATGCGGGTCGTCCGGATTTTTGTCGGGGTGAAACTTCACTGCAAGCTTGCGGTAAGCGCGTTTGACCTCTTCCTCGGAGGCGTTTCGTCCAACGCCCAGAACTTCGTAGTAGTCGCGTTTTTTAGTCGGCATGTGACCGATAAGTTCTATGTGACCTATTGGACTAATAGGCGAAGCAAGCAAGCAGCCTCACTTACTTTCTGGTCCGCTGGAAACGACCACTTTTGCAGGCCGGAGCAACCTGTCTTTCAATCGATAACCGCGTCGGGTTTGGCGCAAGACCAACCCTTCGGGAACTTGATCGCTCGGCTCATGCACAATCGCTTCGTGCAGGTTTGGATCGAAGGTCTTTCCCTCCGAGTCGATAGCTTGCAGTCCGTTTTCGGCCAGGAAATCGTTGAGCTGTTTCAATACGAGAGTCATTCCGGAATAAACGGGAGACTGTTCGCCTTCCCCTTTTGCGGCTTCCAGACCGAGCTCAAAATTATCCACAATCGCCACTAGCTTCTCGAGCAACGAGCCATTCGCGTATTTGATCGCCTCTTCTTTTTCGCGCGCAGCGCGCTTTTTATAATTCTCGAAGTCGGCCTGGCTGCGCAGCGCCAGGTCACGAAACCGATCGAGATCGGCTTGCAAGCTGGCCGTTGCATCTTCCGCCTCGGCTTGCTCAGCGTCAGTGGCTGGCGGGGGCGCGGCGGATGAAGGCATCGGTTTTGCCGATGCCGACTGTTTCATTTCTTTGCTTTGTTCAGTAGGAATTTTCTTCATGTTTTGCGAATCGCAATCAAAGTGATGTCGTCATTTTGGGGAGACGAACCAGTAAAATTGCGCAGATCCTCAGTAATTCTTTTTACAATCGTCTGGGAGCCATTGGTTGCGCTGGCGCGAAGCGATTGGATCATGCGATCAATCCCGAACTCATCTCCGTCGGTATTGAGCGCTTCGGTCACGCCGTCGGTGTAGAGAACCAGACAATCATCGCGCTCGAGCGGGACCGCGAAATCGGCGGTAAGTCTATCGAACACATTTCCACTGTCAATTCCTACGACCATTCCCGGCGATTTTACCGGCGTAACACTCTGGGACGCTCGTTTGTAGAGCAATGGCGCGTCGTGCCCGGCGCGCGCGAGCGTAACGCCATCGCGCTCATGGTCGAGGATGAGATATGCCATGCTTATAAACATGTCTTCCTTGATGTCGGGATAAAGTTGCCGGTTTACCTTTCGCAAAACATCGGCTGGGGAAGGATTCCGCGCCGCCTCAGCGCGCAACACGCTGCGGCAAATCGCCATGATAAGCGAGGCGGGAACGCCTTTGCCCGAAACGTCCGCGATCGCCACGCCAAGCCGTTCGTCATCGACCTGGATGTAATCAAAATAATCGCCGCTTACCTGGCGGGCGGGCACATTAAGGCCGCTGATCTGAAATCCGTTAATGGCCGGCGCTTCGGCGGGAAGCAAAATTCGCTGAATATCGCGCGCGATTTCGAGATCGTGGTCGAGTCGCTTCTTTTCATTCGCCATCGAGTAGATAATAGCGTTATAGAGAGCAAAGGCGGACTGCTCGGCGATCGATTTAAAAACAACGAAATCGCCCTGCGAAAATGGTGGGGCCAGGGGACCATTGGCGACGGCAAGGACGCCTAGATCTTGTTTCCCGTAGGAGAGAGCTGCGGCCATGACTGATGCAGTGCCAAAAGCGCTGCCTCGCAATTTCGCCAACTCCGGCACTTCTGAGAGATCGTTCAAGCAGAGGGATTGTCCTGTTTGCCAGAGGCGCCCAATCAACCCCTCCCCCGAGGTAACCGAATGCAGCCGCAGATAACTCTCGAGCGCGATAGGGGTGGCGGCCGCTTGCTGCAAAATGTCCAGTGGAACAGCTACCAACGGTGGACAGCCTTTCGAGACAAAGACTGGAGTAAGCTTTCCGCCAGTGCGATCGGTCACATAAAGCGCGCCACCGTGTGCATCGAGAATACGCGTGGCCCCCTCGACGATGAGCCGGTGCAGCTCATTAGGCCGAATAGTATCGCTAAAAGCTTCTCCAAGCCCGTGGAGGAAATCGAAAACAAGAGTTTCTTCGACTTGAATTTCCTCATGAGAACGTTCCAATCCTCGAATCCGCCGGATCTGCGAATAGGCAGTTAAAATCCACCCCGCTACGGACACCAAAAGTAGTCCGAAGAGAAGAATCGGCCACATGATCGAAGGGCCAGCTTACTTCGAAGGCGTCTCGTGATGAAGGTCTTGTTTTAGATAATCGAGAACGTCCTTAAATCGAAAGAGATTTTCAGATGCCGCCTTGCAAAGAGCCTCGTGCGCCTCCAACATCGTTTGCGCCTGCTCTTGTTTTTTGGTGCTTCGCACCCTGTCCGCGGAACCGGCTTTGAGTGCCTCACATTCCGGTGCCGTTGTGCCGTTAGAATGAATATCGAATATCTGGTCGAGGCCAAGACCGGAGAGGAGATCTCGGCTGCGATTGCCGCAGTGAACGACGTGAAGATGACCGCGGCCAAGTTCCTTCAAGCGCAGCGCCACGCTGGCCATCGTACCCATAAATGTGGAATCCATCATCGCGCAATCTGCCAGATCAACCACAAATTCGCGATAGCCGCGGTCCAACATCTCGCGAGCGAACTCTTTTAGGTTCCCACTGTTCAGGAAACTGCCCTTCCCCTCCACCTTCACCCATACGGCCGGACCGTTTACACCTACTTGAATCGATGACTCCACGTTTACTCAATAAATAATACAGGATTGACGGGCATGCTGTCAAACCCGGTAAGACGGTGGTAGTCGGACACTTTCTAAACTGAACCACTCCAGTGTCGAGACCGCAGAAAGTTCCAGGAACTGATCCGAAACCGAGAAACCTAATGTCAAAAATAGCCAGTCGCGTTACTCCCACATGTAAGAGCGATTCTCCGCGACAATTCGCCCGTTTTCCACCAACAGGCATCGCCAGGCAATCACACGCCCGTCATCAAAGTAGTCATCCCCGATAACCTTGAATTCTGTCTTACGAGTGCCGCGTACGTTGCGATATGAAATCTCCTGTGCCTGGACGTGTTCATGTAACTTCGCCTGACGATATTCGAGCCGCACGGTCACATCGGCCGACCGTTTGGCGCGCCAAAAGAAATCGAAGTAGTCGCCGCAACGTTGACGTGCATCGAGCAGCGTGACGGCGCCAAAAAGCCGGTATTGTCGCTCAAATGTGATTGGTACATCTTGAAGCGTCAAGGTCTTCTGGTCTGGCCCGGCGTTGCCTGAGAGTGCTCCCGGTTTAAGGGAAGTCGTTGTCTGTCGCGCCTGGCTTCGTTGGGGTGCTTTTTCGCTCAAGAAAAATAGCTTCGTTTTTCGAAACTCGAAGTCATTGCTCAACGCGACGGGGAGCGGCGTCAGTTTTTCGACAATCTTGGGTTCTTCGACGGCGCCTACGCTGAAATCGCTCAAGACAAAAGAAAACAGAGCAAACGCGGTAGCAGCAAACCTCATTGATGCAATAAAACCGGATCTTGAATACTGTGTCAATCCGCTACAGCGCCCATTAAAGGGTTGGAAATGAATTTCGCTCCTGCCCCAAAACTCGCTTTTTCTCTCCAGATTCACGCATAAATTTTACAATGATCGACATTCGTTACGAGCGCGGTGTTTATTTGCCGCGGCAGGATCTCTGGCTCGACCCTTGGGACGCGAAGCCCTTCGCTTTCGTCTCGCACGCGCATAGTGATCACATCGCCCTACACGATGAGATCATCCTCTCCGAGCGAACCGCGCGTTTGATGCAAGCCCGACTGCCGGGTAATCGCACTGAGCATATGCTGCCATTTGGGGAAAGGCGACGCGTCCATGATCTCGACATTATCCTGCTGCCCGCCGGTCACATCTTTGGTTCGGCGCAATTCCTCCTTTTCACTCAGGAAGAAACGCTGCTCTACACCGGCGACTTCAAACTCCGTCCAGGAAAATCCGCCGAGCCGGCGGAATGGCGGCAAGCCGATACACTCGTTATGGAGACAACGTTTGGCCTGCCGCGCTACCGATTCCCGCCAACTGAGCAGATCATTAATCAAGTAGTCACTTTCTGCCGCGAAACGATTGACGATGGAGAGGTGCCGGTCCTGCTCGGTTATTCGTTAGGGAAAGCGCAGGAGATTCTCTGCGCACTCGGAGGGGCCGGGCTGACACCGATGCTCCACGGGTCCGTCTACCAGATGACTCGGATTTACGAGGAATTTGGCCAATCGTTTTGCAAATATGTCCGCTACAACGCGAATGATGTTGCTGGGAAAGTTCTCATCTGCCCGCCGAGTGCAAATCGGTCGCGCATGCTTGAAAAAATTCCACGTAAGCGGGTGGCGATGATCAGTGGCTGGGCAGTCGATCCGAATGCAGCTTATCGATACCAAGTTGATGCCGCGTTTCCGCTTTCGGATCACGCTGATTATGACGACCTTGTTCGCTATGTCGATCTTGTGCAGCCTAAGTGCGTGTTTACTCTCCACGGTTTCGCGGCCGAATTCGCGCGCGACCTGCGGGATCGGGGTGTGGAAGCATGGGCGCTCACGGAAGAAAATCAAATGGAGCTGGCGCTGCCAAAAAAAACTGTAGTGGCAGGCGTGCCGCGCGCCTCTAATGGAGTCGTGGCCAACTCCGGTAGCTCTAGAGAAGATCGACAACCGCAGATCAATTCAGAGTTTCATGAGTTTGCTGAAGTCGGTGAAGCGATTGCCGCTACGCCGGCGAAGCTCGAAAAGATTCGGCTCCTCGCAGGTTATTTAGGGACGCTCAATCGGGATCAGCTTCCGATTGCGACGATCTATTTTACCGGGAGAACCTTTGCTCAGAACGATCCCCGCGCATTACAAGTAGGTGGATCGATTATTTATCGGGCGATCATGGCCGCGGCGAAATTAAGCGAGCCGGAATTTCGTCGGATTGCGCACAGCCACGGCGACGCCGGGAAAACTGCGTTTGAAGCGCTCGGCGATCGGACAAAATCCGAACCATTTACTCTCGCGCAATCGCGTGATTTCTTCGAAACGTTGCATAAGACGCGCGGGCCGATTGCGAAAACCGAATTGCTGCAATCATTCCTGGCCAGGCTTTCCGCGCGTGAGGGCCAATATGTGGTCAAAATTCTCACAGGAGACTTGCGCATCGGTTTGCGCGAGGGGCTCGTAGAAGAGGCAATCGCCCGCGCGTTCGGAGAGCCACTGGACCTGGTCAAGGAGACAAACATGTTGCTGGGCGATATTGGCTCAACCGCAGCGCTCGCTTTCCGAAAGGAATTGGATCGTGCGGAATTATCGCTCTTTCGTCCAATCAAGTGCATGCTGGCGACTCCCGAGCCAACGGCAGAAGCAGTCTGGGAGCGGTTTGTTGATGCAGGATCGACAAGCGACGCCCACGGGGCGGCGGCTACAGTGTATCTCGAAGACAAATTTGACGGTATCCGCGCGCAGCTTCATCGCAGCGCGCAGCGCGTCGAAATTTTTTCGCGCGATTTACGGCGCATCACCGATCAATTTCCGGAACTGGCGGAGCAAGCGCGGAAGTTCCAGCAAGATTTGATTATCGATGGAGAGATTGTTGCCTTTGATGAAGGTCGAAGCCTCACGTTCTTCGATCTACAGAAACGGCTCGGTCGTAAGAATGATAGCGCGGATCTATTCGAGGGCGCTGCGGCGGATGTTCCGGTGGCATTTATTATCTTTGATCTCCTTTGGTTTGACGGTCGATCGCTGTTGAAAATACCACTGCGCGAGCGGCGGGAACGGCTCGGTCGGTTGCAATTGCCGCGGCAGTTTCAGAGGGCAGAAATAGTTCCCGCACGTTCTGCCGCCGAGATCGAGCAAGTCTTCCAGCAGGCACGCCGCCGCATGAACGAAGGCCTGATGATCAAAGATTCAGAAAGTTTTTATTCACCCGGGCAGCGCGGCATGTTCTGGTTCAAATTAAAGAAGGAGCTCGCCACCCTTGATGTCGTAGTTGTCGCCGCAGAACTTGGTCACGGCAAACGCAACGCCGTGCTGAGCGATTACACATTTGCCGTGCGCGATGAAGCGAGCAGCGAACTCTTACCAATCGGCAAAGCCTACAGCGGATTGACCGATGCGGAGATCGCCGAGTTAACCGAGCATTTCAAACAAAATACAATTGTCGATCACGGCCGTTATCGTGAGGTCAAGCCGAACATCGTGCTCGAGGTTGCGTTCAATTCGATCCAACCGAGCACCCGCCATGCAAGTGGACTCGCGCTGCGTTTTCCACGGATCAAAGCCATACGCCGGGACAAAAACGTTGATGCCATCGATACACTCGAATATGCGCGCCAACTTGCCGCGCAACCGAGAAAAGGATAGTGCAGGCCTCTGGCTTGCATAATTCGACTTGCAGGCTGCCAGCCTGCGCACTCTTCCATGGATGGAGAAGACGACACATTATCGGAGCGGGTTTACCCACGGTTGGCGTTGCGGTTATTAGCGGAGTTGTTGCTTTTGGCATCCGCCAAATATTGTCGGAACAATAATCAACGGCGGGGCAAAGTCATGGTTCGTTTAGACCGTGGTCGTTTTCAGTTATTCGAAACAAGCGATGAAAATGAATCGCCGATCGTGCGAGACTCAGGGCGTTGCCTGTGAGGGTGAGGCTGGCGGTGTGACCGTAACCGTTTCGAATTGGTTTCGGCGCCAACGCTGAGCGTTGGCATAAATCGCCAGCGACGCCATGGACAAAACGATCACGAGCATGAGCACGACTACGCTCTTGGGAACTCGCGACGATGACGGTTTTTCGCGAGATGGCTGCACTGAATTCACGGGAAAATATCGGTGTCGATCTTGCCTGCGCAAACGCGTATTACTCCAAGCGCAACGCGACGATCGCGTCCATTACGCGCTGGCTTATTTGCCCATAGAGATTTTTTGCGTGCGATTCGAGCTCGACAGGCGTAAAAAAAATCGGCTCTCCAACCACGATCGTGATTGGCACAAAATGCAAACCGCCGCCGCCACGCGGCAAAGCTTTGTGTGCCCCAAAGATCCGCATTGGCACCACGGGAGCGAGCGTTTTTGCGATCACCAATCCCAGTCCCGGCTGAGCAGCCTGCAAATTACCATCGAGCGTCCGCGAGCCTTCCGGAAAAACCAGCGCTGCGTTTCCAGATTTCAGAACACGAATCAAAGTCTTGAGGGCGCTTCGGTCGATCCCTTCCTGGTTAACAGGGATAACGTTCAGCTTCGGTAAAAGCCAGCCGAGCAGCGGCACTTCCGTCAACGTTCGGCGCGCCAGAAAGTAGATTGCGCGATCGCAAGTAATGCCGGCAAGTGGCGGATCGAGATAACTCTGGTGATTCATGGCCAGAATCACTGGACCTGTTTGAATCATACGTTCCCGATGAATTATCCGAAGACGAAAACATACTCGGCCGATCAAGCGCGAGAGATGGTAACCAAGCCAGTAGTAGAGATTCACGGGTCGAAGCGTTAAAGCGCCAGCCCTTTGAGCTTCAGTTGTTCAATGATTTCACCGACGACCTGGTCGATCGTAAGATGTGACGTATCAATGATGTGCGCATCCTGCGCGACGATGAGCGGCGAGGCGAGCCGCGAAGAATCGGCAAGATCGCGCGCGGCGATTTCGTCGCGCTGGCCCTGCGCGGCGCGTCGCTGGAGGCGTACGTCGGGCGATGCGTCGATGTAAAATTTGTAGGGCGTATCTGGAAAAACCACCGAACCGATGTCACGGCCCTCGACGACTAGGTCGTACCTGCGCGCGTAATCGCGCATTTGCCGAACGACAATTCCACGGACTCTGGGAACCCTGCTTACGCGGGAAACAGCTTCATTGACGCGATCCTCGTGCAAGCGATCAGTTGGATCGGCATCATCAATGAAGATGCGCGAGTCATCATTCTCAAGACGGTAAGCGATCTTGACGGACTCGACCGCTTGCCCGACGCGCACGGTGTCGCCAGGATCAATCGCCTTTTGAAGGACGTGCCAGGTGATCGCACGATAAATCGCACCCGAATTCACATAGGCGAACCCGAGTCGCCGGCCAAGCTCTCGAGCGACACTGCTCTTCCCGGAGGCAGCCGGACCATCGATAGCGACAACATGATGGAAATCTTTCCGCATGTCTGAAATTAGTGTGTCGGGAAGATGCAGAGCAAGCCTGCGGAGACACGCAAGCAAACGCTTGCTTGCCGATCAGGCTTCCTCGACTGGCGCAGGAGTCAGTGAACCGATGACCGGCGTGCTAATCTGCATCCGTTTCGAATTGGTGAACTCTTCGAGTACGGTTTCAAACCCCGGATAAGATTCACGAATGCAGTCGGCATCCTGAACAATCGTTTCGCCGTCGGCAAAGAGGCCCGCAATGGCAAGGCAAAGGCCATCGCGATGCGATGATCGCCGAAACTCGCTACGCGCGTCCCGTGTAGGGCAGCCGGACCATGAATTTCGAGGCCATCCTTCATTTCGGTTACCTGCGTACCCATGGAGCGCAAATTGTGCGCGATCGCGGCAATGCGATCGCTTTCTTTGACGCGCAACTCCTGGGCATGGCGAATGATCGTCGTGCCATTTGCCAGGGCGCCTGCTACCGCCAGGATCGGCAATTCGTCAATGAGCTGCGGCACTTCTTTGCCCTGAATGACGGTACCTTTGAGCGCGACACCCGTAACCTCGACGACGCCGCGCGGTTCAAGTTGATCGACATCTTCGACGGCTTCTCGCACCTGCGCGCCCATTCGCAGCAAAACGCCGAGTAACGCCGTCCGGGTATCGTTTAAACCAATATCGCGTACGAGCAGATGGCCTCGCGGTTGCGCCGCGGCGGCGACCAACCAAAAAGCCGCTGAGGAAATATCGCCCGGAATACTAAAATCGCGCGACTCCGGAACCTGGTCACCGAATACACTGATATTGCCATCGCCATCTTTTGCCGTGCGCACGAGAAAATAATT
>QHOQ01000183.1 GCA_003219355.1 Verrucomicrobiota bacterium | reverse complement strand
TGCGGTGGCTGCGCTTATCAACACATTAGCTACGAACATCAGCTCGCCATCAAATGGCGCCAGGTGCGCGGTGTTCTCCAGCGAATTGGCAAACTAAAGGATGTTCCAATGCGGCCGATCATACCGTCGCCGGAAGAGTACGGATATCGCAATCGCATCACTGTTCACGCAGAGGATGGCGTGATCGGATTTTTCCGGCGCGATTCGCATCGGCTGATCGACATCGAGCGTTGCCCGATTTCGCGCGATGAAGTCAATCGCGCATTGGCCGAATTGCGGATGCAACATGTGCGCGACGGCCATTACACATTGCGCGCAGACATCGTCCCCCGAATTTTTTCTCAAACAAATGACGCGGTTGCAAATGCATTGCGCGACTTGATGCGACAGCTCATCCCTCTGGATCAGGACTTGTTGATCGATGCTTACTGTGGCGCGGGATTTTTTGCGAAGGGATTGCTCGACAAGTTTCAACGCATCATTGGAATCGATTGGGACAAATTCGCTATCGCGACCGCACAACAGAACGCGACCGCGAAAGAAAAGTATGTCGCTGGGGACGTTGAGGTAGAACTGGGTCGCGCTTTACAAGAGAGGGGGCCGACCAGGGCAGTGGTGATTGTTGATCCTCCCGCGACCGGTCTTGCCGGGAACATCCGCAAGTCGATTGTCGATCTTGCACCGGCCACGCTCATTTACGTTTCATGCAATCCCCCAACGCTAGCGCGTGACTTGGCCGATTTGCGGCAGCGATTCACGGTCGAATCGGTCACGCCGCTCGATATGTTCCCACAGACTGCAGAGATTGAAGTGGCAGTGAGTTTGCAAGCGAAATAGGCATCTGCGAGTTAAGAGAAAGAGCTTGCCAGCAAACAAGCGCGCGATGAAGAGTCAGAGCCAATAGCGATGGCGGACATTATTCTCGACGCGACCTCCGGTGTGCATAGGCCGCGCAATCTGGATTGGAAGCGCGCCGCTGCATTGCTCTATGGCGATTGGGGCACCAGCAAAGCGTACGTCATCGGTCTGGCCTTTGTAGCGGCCGGATTTTCGTCACTGCCGATCATTCTCGCTGTTTGCGCGCTCACCGGTTTGGTCGGAATCAATTACGCGGTCATTTGCCGTCATTTTCCCGACGGCGGCGGCGTTTATTCCGCAGCGCGCTCCCAAGGAAGACTGCTCGCCGTGGTCGGCGCGTTGTTGTTGCTGGCCGATCTCACAGTCACGGCCGCGTTGAGCGGTTGGTCCGCGCTTACGTATATCACCTCCGGCGCAGAACACGTGGAATGGATCAAAATGCTGCGCGACCACATCGCATTCACCACCATTGGCATGCTGCTAATCATGGGCCTGATCAATTACTTCGGTCCGAAACATTCGGGCAGTTTCGCTGTGGCGCTGGCGTTGCCGACCGCCGTCATAGTTATTGTGCTCATCGCCATCAGCGCGCCGCATTTTACTACGCATTTTCTCGAGCCACGCCACAAAAGCCTTGGCGCTGTGTGGGTACAATTCGTCGGCGTGATCCTGGCATTATCGGGAGCGGAGTCGATCGCGAACCTCACTGGCGTGATGAAACTCGATCCAGGATCGACGATGGAACGCCCAAGCGTGGCGCGTGAATCACTCAAAGCGATTACACCAGTGGCGATCGAAGTGGTCCTCGGCACGGCGCTGCTCGGCTGGGCAATGCTTTCACTGCCGTCCGTGCTCAGCAAGACATTGCATCTGACGGACCGCGGTGAAATCGCGGCGGTTTTGGGACAACGCAGTGAGGATATGTTGCGTTTCATCGGCGAACAATTTGCCACGGCCACGTTTTCACCCGTTGTCGGGCAGATATTCGGCTGGATGGTTGGAATTGTTTTCTTCTTTCTGCTCTTGAGCGCGGCCAATACCGCCATCGTGGCGATGATTGGATTGCTCTACATGATGTCGCGCGACCGTGAGATGCCGCGACAATTCCGGAGACTCAACCGCCACGGCGTTCCGACCTATCCGCTGCTTATTGCCATTGGTCTTCCCACTGTGGTTCTGCTTTTTGCCGGAAAGTTCACGGCGCTGGCCGGTCTTTACGCGATTGGGGTAGTCGGCGCGATCACGGTAAATGTGGGATCGTGCGCATTTAATCGCACGGTTGGTTTTACATGGTACGACCGCCTGCTTTTTGGGATGACGTTTTGCATCCTGTTTTTTGTCGAACTTACTTTGGCCCATACGAAACTTGACGCCCTCCAGTTCGTCGTCGCCGTTTTAGCTGGCGGATTGGCCCTGCGTGCCTACACGCTTAAGCGCCAGGGCCTAACGACTGTAACCGTCACGCACAAAGTTGCACAGATGGTCGCGCCAGACCTTGAAGCAACGGTGCAACCGCGTTTGCAAGAGGGCCAAAAGATCATGGTCGCAGCGCGCGGCATCACGCCGGTGCTCGGGTTTGCGCTCGATGAAGCGCAGCTGCGCAAAGCCACGCTCTGCGTGCTCTACGTCAAAGAGGTCGCTGTTTATTATACGGCGGCCGGCACGCCGCTGGGTCGCGCCAAATGGCAGGACGATCCCGAGGCAAACGCCATCATGTCTTTGATGCTCAAGCTCGGCACGGACCGCGATCTTTGCGTCGTGCCGGTGTATGCAGTGAGTCCGGACGCCGCCGCCACGATCGTCGATCTTTCCGCCACGATGGGGGTCGATTACCTCGTCATCGGCGCGACCCAACGAACTGCGCTCGTCAATCTTCTCCGTGGCAGCGTGGTCACTAACGTCGCTCAACATTTGCCCGACTCGATTCAATTGCTCATCTTCGGGTAAGCTGCCACATCACCCACCATGCAACCGCCGAAGGTTTTGATCGCTGATTCGATTTCCCAACGCGGTATCGATGAGCTTTCGCGCGACAAAGCGCTGGACGTGTCAGTGCAAACGAACTTGAGCGTGTCGCAAGTACTTGAAATCATTCCAGAATTCAGCGCGATTGTTGTCCGAAGCCAGACCAAAGTGACAGCGGATATCTTGAAGGCTGGCACAAGCCTTCGCGTTGTCGGCCGGGCTGGCGTTGGCGTAGACAATGTCGATGTTGAGGCCGCAACGCGGCGCGGCGTGGTCGTGCTCAATGCGCCGGGGGGAAACACCATTTCGACCGCCGAGCATGCCTTTTCGCTTTTGCTCTGCGCCGCGCGAAAAATTCCGCAAGCCGATGCGAGTGTGCGCGGTAAAAATTGGGATAGAAAAAATCTTGAAGGTGTCGAGCTCTACAACAAAACGCTCGGGATTATCGGAATGGGACGAATTGGGAGTGACTTGAGTCGACGCGCGATTGCGTTCGGCATGCGTGTGATTGCTTGCGATCCGTATCTTTCCGCGACCCGCGCGCGAAGTTTGCAAGTCGAACTAGTCGAGGAACTGGACGATCTGCTTGCAACTTCCGATTTCATTTCATTGCACACACCGCTCACGCCCGAAACACGACACATTCTTAATGCAGCACGTTTGCAGAAAACAAAAAACGGCGTGCGCATCGTCAACTGCGCGCGGGGCGGTCTCATCGACGAAACCGCGCTTGCAAATGCATTGCAAAATGGACATGTTGCCGTCGCCGCGCTCGATGTGTTCGAGATTGAGCCATTGCCAGGTGATTCGCCGCTCCGTTCGGCACCCAATCTCATTCTCACTCCGCATCTTGGCGCTTCCACGGCGGAAGCGCAGGAAAGCGTTGGCATCGAGATTGCGCAATCGATTCGCGCCGCGTTGCTCGAAGGGACGATCCGCAATGCCGTCAACATGCCGAATCTCGATGCCAAAACGTTGGCGATCATCGGCCCACATCTGCGTTTCGGCGAAAAACTCGGCCGGTTTCTCTCCCAAATTGCGCCGAAACGCGTCGACACGTTGAACATCAACTACAGCGGAAAAGTAAACGAAGTGGACACGACCGCGATCACACGCTCGATCATGAAAGGTTTTTTGCAGATGGCCGGAGGAGCCGACGTGAACGAGGTGAACGCTCCGGCCTTCGCCGAAAGTCTCGGCCTAAAAGTTACGGAATCGCGATTGAGCGCTCTCGGGGATTACACCGATTTATTGGAACTCTCCGCTTTTGCCGAAGGAAAAACCGTCTCGGTGGGCGGTGCGTTTTTTGGCGCAACGCCGCGCATTGTCAGCATCAATAGTCGCCCGGTGGAGGCGCGGCCGCACGGTGTCGTGCTCGTGCTCGAAAACACGGATCGGCCGGGGATGGTTGGACGAATCGGCAATTTGCTCGGCGATCACGGCGTAAATATTGCCACGATGTCACTCAGCCGAAATCAGGCTGGCGGCACGGCACTTACGGTGTTGAATCTCGATACTGCGCCGGACGAGGCGTTGCTCGCGGAAATTCGGGCGAGCGAAGACATCCACTCAGCGCAAGTAATCGAGTTGTAGCGCGTCTGAAACCGTCCTTGCGGGGCGCTTATTGATTCGATAGAACCATTCGCCATATGGACTTCAGCGCTCATTCTATCATTTGGGTTTTGGTTATTGGTCTCGTCATCGGTGCCATCGCGAAACTGTTGGTGCCGGGAAAAGACCCGGGCGGCTGTATCATCACCATTCTGCTCGGGATCGCCGGGGCGTTTGTCGGCACCTGGATCGGCCGCCTCTTCGCGGGCGAGAATTATGTTGCCGGTTGGATCATGTCGATCATAGGCGCGATGATATTGCTTTTGCTCTATCGATTGATTCTCCGGCGAAGGATGTAAGCGACGGCTTTTTCGCCGCGCCGCGGGCCGCGTGGCTAGATTCGATATTTGATTTGCCGCAGGAGGCGGATGGTTGCTCTGTCGCGTGAATGGCAGATTGTCGTTGCTTCATGGCCGCTCCAACAAGAATCCGAATTATCATTGCATTTGCTGCACTTTATCTAATTTGGGGTTCGACTTTTCTCGGCATTCGGTTCGCAATCGAAACCATTCCACCATTTCTGATGGCGGGGTCGCGATTTGTGTTAGCGGGGATGATCATGTTTGCGATCGCATGGTGGCAAGGCATCGGCAAATCGAGCTGCGCTAACTGGCGCACGTCGTTGATTATTGGCGCCTGCCTGCTGCTCGCAGGCAATGGCGGGGTGACAATCTCAGAAAAGTATATCGACTCGGGTTTGGCGGCGCTGATTGTGGCGATTGTTCCCATTTACATTGTGATTCTGGGCTGGGCGTCAGGAATGACACCAAGACCAGCACCAATTGCCTGGCTTGCCCTCGTAGGAGGTTTTGTCGGGGTTGGTATCTTATTTGGCCCGGCGCTTCACTTTTCCTCAAACAGCGCGCGACACCCTGCAATCGGAATAGCGATCTTGCTTGTCTCGTCCTTTGTTTGGTCGGTGGGCTCGCTCTACTCGCGTGTCGCAAAACACGCGGCCTCACCCTTTCTGACAGCCGCTCAACAAATGCTGTGTGGCGGATTGTTGCTCCTGCTCGCGGGCATCATGACTGGTGAGATCCGGCAGCTCCATCTTAGCGCCATGTCGATCTTATCGCTCGCATCATTTGTTTATTTGGTAATGATCGGAGCCGTGGTTGGATACACTGCCTATATCTGGCTATTGCGACATTGCGAGCCGGCGAAAGTCGCCACATATGCGTATGTAAACCCGATTGTAGCGGTATTGCTGGGCGCCGCTTTTGCCGGGGAAACTCTGAGCGTGCGCGTTCTAATTGCCGCCGGTCTAATTATCGGCTCCGTAGCACTGGTTATTACTGCCCAGCAACTAAGAGCGAGGGCGGAGCCAGCCATTAGCGCTGCGATGGAGCCAGCCGATTAGCTCCAAAAGATTATGAGCGGCCAAAATCAATCGGGTGACGCGAAAGATCGACAACAAACGATCGAAGTGGTCAAACGGAACTGGCGCGCCGAAGTGGAGACGGCGCAAGTATATCGCGACCTGGCGGGACGCGAGCGAGATGAGAAGCGCAAAGGGGTTCTCTTGCGTATGGCGGAAGCGGAGGAGCGACATGCCCAGCGCTGGGAGAAAAAACTCAAAGACCTCGGCGCAGAACCGCCTGTTTTGAAGGATACGCTTGGGCGCAGGCTCAACCGTTGGTGGAACAAAATTGCCGGAGCGGAGATTGCTATTCGCCGAATGGAAGCGACCGAAGAACGGCAGGAGGCGGAATTCCATGATCAAGCCCAGCGCGCCCTGGCTGGCGAACAGGATGTGCAGGAATTCTTGCGGAAGAGCGCGCTGGAGGAAAAAGCGCATGCGCGAGCATTAAACGCGATGGCTCCGACGCCCGGCCCGCGTACCGCACTCGACAAGATCCTGAAACGCGAACGATGGCACGGGCGAGGGGGCAGTTGGGTGGCCGATGCCATCTACGGCGCGAACGATGGACTAGGCGCCGTGTTCGGAATTGTTTCGGGCGTTGCCGGCGCGACGAACAATCAGCAGCATTACATTCTCGTATCTGGCCTCGCGGGAATGATTGCTTCGACATTATCGATGGGCGCCGGCGCTTATCTTGCGGCCAAGAGCGAGGCGGAAGTTTACGAAGCCGAAATCTCGCGCGAGCGCGCAGAAGTCGAGGAAAATCCCGAGGAAGAAATCGAGGAGATGTCGCTCTTCTATCAATTGCAAGGCTTCACCCCCGAAGAATCGCAGAGAATGGCGGAGCGCCTCGCGCAACAGCCCGAACAATTCGTACAGGCGATGGCGCAAAGCGAGCTGGGCTTGTCCGAGCATCGTTTCCCGAATCAGTGGACTGCCGCGTTCTCGGCCGGGATTTCCACCGCGATTGGCGCTTTCGTTCCAATTATTCCATTCTTTTTCTCGGGCGGAATTACGGCGGTAATTCTTTCCTTCAGCATCAGTTTAGTGGCGCACTTTCTTGTAGGCGCATTGAAATCGTTGATCACGATCCGTTCTTGGTGGGCTTCGGGTCTGGAAATGACGTGGATCGGCATTATTGTCGCCGTCGTTACTTACGGCCTCGGTCTCGCCTTTGGCGCACTGGGTTAAAGGAGAGTTAAGTCGTGACCCGAATTCTTCTCGCGGATGATCAGCGCGACGTGCTGGAAGCGCTTCGCATATTGCTCAAAGGTGAAGGTTATCAGACGGAAGCGGTTACATCGCTCGCCGCGGTCTTTAATGCGCTGGAAAAGAAAGATTACGCGCTTTTGGTAATGGATCTTAATTACATGCGCGATACCACGTCGGGACAGGAAGGTTTGGCGGCCATTCCAAAAATCCAGGAGATCGACAACACATTGCCGATTGTCATCATGACGGCGTGGGCGACCATCGATCTGGCAGTGGAAGCGATGAAACGTGGCGCGCGGGATTTTGTGCCGAAACCATGGGACAACGAGCGACTGCTGACGATTGTGCGCACACAAATCGAACTGGCGACCGCCCTCCGCCACGGCCGCAAGCTCGAAGCCGAGAATCAGTTGCTACGTGGCAACATGCCAAATCTGATCGCCGAATCGCCCGCGATGAGGCCGGTGATGGAAATGATTTCACGCGTCGGGCCATCTGACGCGAACGTGCTGATCACCGGAGAAAACGGAACAGGCAAAGGTTTGATTGCACAAGCGCTTCACACGCTTTCGCCACGCGCATCGCGAACGATGATTACAGTCAACATGGGCGGTTTGTCGGAAACGCTTTTTGAGAGCGAATTGTTTGGACATGTAAAAGGTGCGTTCACTGATGCAAAGACAGATCGCGCGGGACGATTTGAACTCGCGGATGAGGGAACGCTTTTTATGGACGAGATCGCAAACATTCCGCTTGCCCAACAGGCAAAGCTTCTGCGCGTAATCGAGACCGGCAATTTTGAACGTGTTGGGTCCTCGAAAACAATGCACGCAAATGTGCGCATCATTTCCGCCACAAACGCAAATCT
>QHOQ01000182.1 GCA_003219355.1 Verrucomicrobiota bacterium | reverse complement strand
TGATTTTTTGTTCCCGAAAGTAAATCGCCGGGATTGCGCCGCCGGTGATGCTGATAATTTGCTGATTAGTCTGTGGACCAAGCGTAAAACGTGAGAACGGCATTGAAACGGAAATCCCCGGCTGCAAAATAAAATTCGAACTGAGCAGGAGGAAAAAAATCAGGAGGAAGGCGACGACCACCAGCGCAAAAAGGACGAGCCAGCCGAAGTTATATTCCTTCGTTCGGCCGAGCTTCATGAGGGCGCTGCAGCATTTGGGGATCGACTGAGTGTCGATCAAGAATCGGTACGTGCCTCGGATCTGGCCGTCTCCTCAGGTCGTTGGAAGCTTATGATACCGCTGATCGGCCGACTCTCCGTCAACATGTGGACGATCTCAATGCCAGCGCGCTCCATGTCGTGCAGCATGGTATTCACGCGCGAAGAGAGATAGCTATAGGCAACAAAGGTTGGCGTGGCCACGACGAGACCCGCTGCGGTTGTCAATAAACTCTTGTAAATGCCGCTGGAAAGCTCAGTCACTGTCGCATAACCGCCACTTGAGGCGATGGTCCCGAACGCATCGATCATCCCGGCAACCGTCCCAAGTAGACCGAGCAGCGGCGCGAGGAAAGCGAGCGTAGCCAGCACCCCGAGAAAGCGCTCCAGCTTCGGCACCTCGAGTTGGCCTGCTTCCTGCACGATGTCGCGTAATTCCGATCGCGGTGCATCGTGGCGGATGATAGCGGAATGAATCACGCGCGCGACTGGCCCCGGTGTACCGGCCGATTCATGTAGGGCTTCCGCGAAATTTCGGCGCCGGATAAGATTCGAGAGCCCCTTGAGAAATTCGCCGACGTGGATCGTTGCCCGATGAAAGTAAAAGAGGCGTTCCGCAAAAACGCCGATCGAAATGATGCTGCAAGCCAGAATTGGCCACATTAGCAAACCGCCCTTTTGAAGATAATCAATCACCGCAATTTCTCTAGACCTCTTTGCCTGAGGTGGCAAGTCGTCGTGGAAGCCTGGCCCTTGCTCGCTCTTTGCCCTTTTAAGGCGTGAAAACGCAGTGGATAAGGCGCCGGCGCTATTTTTTTCGCTTGGGACTTGGGCTGCTGGCAAATGTGCTGCCAACGAGTTTGCCATTGGCATCAAAGATCGAATAACCAATTCGCTTACCTGTCGGATCGTAGCTGTAAACAATCTTGTGGAGCAGGGTCCCGTTCTCTGCGCTTTGGGTTTCTTCCTGCAGACGACCGGAGCTATCGTATTTGTAACGGCTCCTAAAACGAAGGTGACCATCAGGCCCAAAAATCGTGCCGCTGGAAAAACGGCCGGCTTCATCGATGTCGTAGTGAATTTTTTCGCGAAATTTGCCATCCTCGCCGGTAGTGGTTGCGATGGCCTTATGTTGGGCGTCATCAAATTCGTAAACAGTACGTGAGCCATCCGTGTTCATCGATACGGTTACTCGGACGGCGCCATTCTCAGGTCGCGCTGGGGACTGGCTGAATACGATTTTAGCTGCGCATAGAATAAGGGCGCAACCAATCGTCGATTGAACCTGGGAAAGTTTCATACCTTGAGGAGCTTACGGGTGACGGGTGTGGCTGCAAACAGGCATTATTTTTTTATTGACCGTTGTGCCGAGAAGTGGTTAAAAGTGGGGTCAAGTGGGGAAAAATGGATCAGCTCCACTTACGCATGGATTCCCTTTCTCCACATCAGCACTTTTACGCCGGAGAGTTTCGCCATTCGATTGATGAGAAGAATCGCATTACGGTTCCATCCCGTTGGCGGCGCGATGAAGCCGAAGAGTTTATCCTTTTACCCGAGGCAAATCATCTGTTTCTCCTCGTTATGTCGCCAGAGGAGTTTGCCGGAATGAGCTCAGCGGTGGAATCTAATCAAGCCGTTTCCGCGCATGATCGGCGCATTTTCTTGCGGCATCTGCACTCGCGCGCCCAGCACGGGATCGCGGATCGACAGGGCCGCCTCGTTTTGCCGGAGGAGCTCTGCAGGAAGATCGGACTGAAGGACGAAGTTGCTCTTGTTGGTGGCCGAGGGCGTTTTGAGATCTGGAACCTACACCGCTGGAAACGGGCGCATGAGGAAGAAACGCCGACCTACCAGCATGTCGCGAATGTAATCGGCCTGTAGAAACCTTATGAACGCATTGTTCTTTGAGCGGCCTGTCTGGTTCGCGACTGGTCCGCTGATTCTCGAAGAGGAGGCGCAGGAAATGGAGGATTTTATTTATCACCGCCCAGTGCTCGCGGGGGAAGTTGTTGAGTTGCTCGCAGTAAAACCAGGTTCTCTTGTCGTCGACGGAACGTGCGGCGGCGGTGGGCATGCGGAAGCGCTTTTAAGAGCTGGTGCCGATGTCCTGGCATTGGATCAGGATCCCGATGCAGTCCAACATGTGACCGAGCAACTGGCACAGTTCGGACGGCGCGTTGCCGTGAAGCAGGCGAATTTTCGGTGCGCGCACAAGGTTCTGGACGAGCTTGGGTTTGGCACGATCGGTGGCGCGCTTCTCGACCTTGGCGTTTCGTCCCGACAACTCGAAAACGCGGAGCGCGGCTTCAGCTTAATGCGCAACGGTCCGCTCGATATGCGCATGGACCCACGGAATGAATTGACCGCTGCCACTGTTGTTAACGAATACAGCGGAGAACAACTGACCGGCTTGTTTCGCGAGCTCGGAGAGGAACCGGCTGCGCGTCGTATCGCAAGTTTAATTGTAAAGATGCGGAAGACATCCCCGTTCCGCGAAACTCTCCCACTGGCGGGGGCCATCGAAAAGGTCGTTGGTCGACACGGTCGGCGTCATCCAGCCACGCAAGTTTTTCAAGCGTTGCGCATGGAAGTAAATGATGAGCTCGGTGCACTCCAAGAGGGTCTCCGTGTTCTAACGGCACGACTCGAAACCGGTGCACGTATCGCTGTTATCGCTTTTCATTCTCTGGAGGATCGGATCGTTAAAAATTTCTTTCGCGATCATAGCCGGGAGTGGCTCGATCGGCCGGAGTGGCCGGCGCCGCAGCGCAACCCTAATTACGATCTCAGGTTAATTACGCCAAAACCGGTGGAGCCGAGTGAAGACGAGCAACGCACCAATCCGCGCTCACGCACTGCAAAGCTGCGGGTGGCTGAAAAGATCTAGATGAAACGTTCCCAGCGAAAAAATCGGAATGCGGTGAACGCGGCTTCGCTCGCACGCTGGATTGTGGTGACAGCTTTTCTCGCGCTTGCCGGATTGAGCTACGTATATTTGACGCTGCAACTCTATCATCTTGGTGAGCGCAAGAAGTCGGTCGAGAACGAGCTCATCAGTCTCCGGACGCAGAATGATGTTGCCAGCGTGCAAATTGCGGCCTTGTCCTCACGCTCGGCCTTACAGCGTCGTTTGAAAGAAGGATATTTGAAGATGATTCCCATTTCCGAGCGCGACATCGTCCGACTTACGGTTCCAGCGCGACACGCCGATGAAAACGCAATTCAACCAGTCGCAAACGAGCCTGCCACAAGATGAATCCGAATAGCCGGAGCCGTTGTGCACTGGTTTGCTGCGTTTTCATTGTGCTCTTCAGCGCGTTCTCGTTTCGTCTGATTTATCTTCAGGTAATCAAGCACGACGAGTACGCCGGGCTTGCTGCTGAAAAGCACGTTTACAAACAAACCATCTATGCAGAACGCGGCACCATCCTCGACGCAAACAATGAGGTCCTCGCCCACAATGTGCCGGTCGAAACTGTAGTGGCCGACGCTACACATCTTAACAATCGGGAGGCGATTGTCGATCTTATCGGCGATGAGCTGAGGATTCCCACCAGGCAACTCGCGGAAAAATTAAATAGTGAGCGCCGATACATCGTGATCAAGCGTGAAGTGCCGGAGTCGTCGGCCACCGCGCTCCGGACAAAGCTTCTCGCCAAAAACTTACGCGGGATTTATTTCGAAAATGATGCCACACGAGTCTATCCGAATGGCGCCATGCTTTGTCACGTCATCGGATTCACAGACTTCGAACATCGAGGCATTCAAGGAGTGGAGGCTTCGATGGAGGAATATCTTCATGGGCAGGACGGATATCGCTATGTCGAACACAATCGCGTCGGCAAGGAGATTGTTCCTTACAGAGGACAGGAACGCGCGCCGCGGAACGGCTACCAAGTCCATCTTACTGTCGACCTAAACTTGCAGAACATTGTTGAGAACGAAATCGACGCTGCAATAGATGAGTATCGACCGCAAAAGGCCACGATTATCCTGATGCGGCCGCAAACGGGGGAAATCCTAGCCATGGCCAATCGGCCGAAGTTCGATTTAAACCTCCGTTCCGAAGCGAAGCCCGAGGAAATGAAAAACCGCGCCATCATCGACATGATGGAACCGGGCTCCACGTTCAAGATTGTGGCGGCGGCCGCGGCGCTCAATGAACACAAGCTCCGACCTGATTCCACGATTTTTTGTGAAAACGGTCTGTGGAATTTCGGCGGCTCTGCCCTGCACGATCATCGCGCGTTTTCATATCTAAGCGTCCGCGACATTCTCATTAAATCGAGTAACATCGGCGCGGCAAAGCTCGCGCTCAGCGTTGGCGAGCAAAAGTTTTATGAATACATCCGTCGCTTCGGATTTGGCGAGCGCACGGGAATTGAGCTTCCCGGCGAGATTAACGGAGTCATTCGTCCCCCGCGATCGTGGAGCAAGATTTCGATCACGCGCATTCCGATGGGACACGAAATTGGAGTCACTCCATTACAAATGACTGTGGCGATGGCGGCGATTGCCAACGGTGGCAGACTGGTCATGCCGCGCATTGTAAAGTCAATTACCACCGCCGATGGCAAGCCGATCAGCTCACTTTCTCCGGTCGTGTTGCGCCAGGTAACTTCTCTTGAAACGGCAAGACAAATTGGTGATGCGCTGCGTGGTGTTGTGAGCGACCGCGGAACTGCTGCTGCCGCGGCCGTTCCCGGGTTTACGATTGCTGGCAAGACCGGCACAGCCCAAAAGGTCGATCCAAATGGCGGCTATGAACAAGGCAAATATGTCGTCTCATTCAGTGGTTATTTGCCGGCCGAGCGGCCGGAGTTCGTCGGTCTCGTGGTGCTCGATGACGCGAAGACGAGTAAACCGGAATTAAATTACGGCGGGCTTATTGCGGGGCCAATCTTTTCGCGAATCGCGGAAAAAGCTGCCCGCTATCTCGATCTTGAGCCGCATGAGGAAATCCGCAAAGCCATACCGGTAGAGCGAGTTGCCTTAACCAATGCTTCACGCCATTGAACGCCTAAGCCGGCATGTTGAAACCTCATGCAGCTCAAAACTCTCATCGACGGGATTCCAGTTCGCCAAGTCATCGGCACACTTGATCGCCCAGTGGAAAGCATCGCGTATGACTCGCGGCGGGCGCAAAGGAATAGCCTGTTCGTGGCACTGCGGGGTGGAAAGAGCGACGGCCACCAATTCATTGCCCAAGCCGTCGAGAAAGGCGCTTCGGTAATCGTGGCGGAGCGCGAGCAAAAATATCCGCGCGCCACCTGTCTCGTTGTGGAGAACTCGCGAACTGCACTCGCTGATCTTTCCAGGCTCTTTTACGGACGGCCCGGCGACAGATTAAAACTGGCGGCGGTCACGGGCACCAATGGGAAAACCACCACCACTTTTCTGATCAAGCACATCTGCGAAAAAGCCAGCCTGCGTTGCGGCTTGATCGGAACGGTGCGTTACGAAATCGGTGAACGCGTTCTGCCAGCCATTCGGACGACGCCGGAATCGCTTGATCTACAGGAGCTGCTCGCGCAAATCGTGAACGCCGGTTGTCGAGCTGCGGCAATGGAGGTTTCTTCACACGCGCTGGCCCAGGACCGGACTCGCGGTCTCGAATGGAATGTCGCTGTCTTCACCAATCTCACGCAGGACCATCTCGATTTTCACGGCACGATGGAAAGCTACTTCGAATCCAAAGCGAAGCTCTTCACACAACTTGGGAACCAACGAAAAAAAAGGAAGCCCACCGCCATTGTTAACGTCAATGACCGCTATGGCGAACAACTGCTCAACAAAATCGACAAGCGCGTTGGGGTCATTACCTACGGAATGGGAGCGCGTGCGGATTTTCGCGCCTCGAACTACCGGGTGGAGTTTAGCGGTACTTCCTATCAACTCGATGCCGGCGGTAAGAGTTATCTGGTTCGTGTCCCGTTGATCGGCCGGTTTAACGTCGTAAACTCAGTGGCAGCGCTGGCGGCGGCGAACGCTCTGGGAATTAATCTACGCGATGCAGTCCTCAGCCTCGGTACGTCGCCCCAAATACCGGGACGTTTGGAAATAGTTCCGGCGAAGCGACAATTTCAG
This sequence comes from Verrucomicrobiota bacterium, assembly GCA_003219355.1. GTDB lineage: Bacteria > Verrucomicrobiota > Verrucomicrobiia > Chthoniobacterales > UBA10450 > Udaeobacter. Next base: position 426 of record QHOQ01000182.1, on the reverse strand, counting down.
GTCTTCGTCGATTATGCACACACGCCGGACGCGCTTGGAAATGTTCTTAAAACTTTGCGTGAACTCGAACCGCGTCGGCTGGTTGTCGTTTTCGGATGCGGCGGCGATCGTGACCGCCAAAAACGTCCCCTGATGGGTGAAATGGTGGATCAGTATGCTGATTATGCGATCATCACTTCCGATAATCCGCGCAAAGAAGATCCGGGCTCCATTATCGCTGAAATCGAAAAAGGTTATCGCTCGACTCATTACGAGAAAATTGTCGATCGAATGGCGGCGATTGGTCGCGCCATCGCACTGGCGCAGCCGCGCGACATTGTGTTGATCGCAGGCAAGGGGCACGAAAATTATCAGGTGTTCGCCGATCACACCGTCCCGTTCGACGATATTCAAGTCGCACGGCGCGCAATCGAAGACCATCCGATG
>QHOQ01000181.1 GCA_003219355.1 Verrucomicrobiota bacterium | reverse complement strand
TCCAGCGAATTTCGCGCTCATCCGGACGGAAGATACCTTACAGGCGTATCAAAACCTGGCGGCTAATTACAGGAAGTCGCTATCGCTTAAGGTGGTCGCAATTACTGGAAGCAACGGCAAGACAAGCACGAAAGATTTCACTGCCGCGGTTCTCGGCCGTCGTTTCCGCGTTACAAAGACGCAGGGTAATTTCAATAATCATGTCGGGCTTCCTCGGACAATGTTGGAGGCAACGTCACAGGATGAAGTCGCTGTTTGGGAGATCGGAATGAATCATCCGGGCGAGGTCGCGGTATTGGCGAAGCTGGCTGCGCCCGACGCCGCCATCATTACGAACGTTGGTGTTGCCCATATCGAATTCATGGGATCGCGCGAAGCGATTGCAGCCGAGAAAGGTGCGCTTGCGCAAGCCGTTGGCCCCGAGGGAACCGTCATTCTAAATGCGGACGATCCATTCAGTAAAAGCATTGCACCGTGTACTTCTGCCAAAATAGTCCTCGCCGGTACGACCGAGGGGACAGTTCGCGCAAGCGAAATTACGCAGAGCGCGAACGGCACCGATTTCACGATCCTTGAGGGTGCGCATCGCTGCCGCGCCCAGTTACCGGTGCCTGGCTTACATATGGTGCAAAACGCGCTGCTGGGCGTAGCCGCCGGTCGCATCTTTGGTCTCTCGCTCGAGGATTGCGCCGCC
>QHOQ01000180.1 GCA_003219355.1 Verrucomicrobiota bacterium | reverse complement strand
CGCTACGTCCGCTCCGCACGAGCCTCTCAGCGATCAGAGCCGTAAGATTATTGGAAGCGTAGGCAGAGGCGGAATAAGGTGCCGCATTCCTTGTTACAGCACATGACAGAATGGAATGCTGCCGAGTACTATCACCGCTCGTCGCTGCAGGGAGCGATGGCTCAGGAAGTTCTCGCTCTGCTCGATCTTAAGGGCTCGGAGCGAATTCTTGATGTCGGATGCGGCGATGGAAAGATCACCGCGGAAATTGCCTCTCGCGCCGCGCGAGGTTCGGTAGTCGGGGTCGATCCGTCACGTGACATGATTGGTTTTGCTCAGAGCCACTTCGGTCCGGCAACGCGGCCTAACCTTCGATTTGAGGTGGCGGACGCTCGTTGCCTGCCCTTCCAAAACGAGTTTGATCTCGTGGTCTCTTTTAATGCGCTGCACTGGATTCCCGACCAGGATGCGGCTCTTAGTTCCATCCACTCCGTCTTGATTTCCGGTGGCAGAGCGCAGCTTCGGCTTGTCGCGGCAGGTGCGCGGAAGAGTTTGGAAAATATCGTGGAAGAGACGCGTCGAACGTCGAAATGGAGCGCTTACTTCCAGGATTTTCACGATCCTTATCTGCACCTGACATCAGACGAGTACGCGGCCATGGCAGAGCGTAATGGCTTCCGGGTGCTGCGTGTTAATACCAAAGATCATGCGTGGGATTTTGGGTCACGTGCAGTTTTTTCCGCTTTCTGTGCGGTAGGCTGCGTCGCCTGGACGGACCGTTTGCCCGAAGCCGAACGGCCGGAGTTCATCAACGATGTTCTAGATCGCTACCGAACAGTAGCCTCCGATGGCAGCGGGGAAGAAAACACCTTCAAGTTTTATCAAATGGATATCAGCTTGGTCGCAATCTGACGAACCTTCGGCCACCTACCAATCGGATGAAGAAAACGGTGGTCGCGTCTAAACATTCAAGATTTAATCTTCGGTGACGTGAATCGTTGAATCGTTGAAGCGCAGGGCATCGGGACAGACCGAAGGATATCGTTGCCGAGATTTTTTCCTGTCTTAGCCGAAGACGGATTCCAGCGGAAGGCCCGGATTGAGGTGCTTTGTCGCGAGCCATTCGCTGTTATAAAGCGTCGACTGGTACTTGTGCCCTGAGTCGCAGAGAAGCGTGACGAGTGTCTGGCCTCGGCCATGGTCCTTCGCGAAACGGACGGCACCGGCGACGTTGATCCCGCTGGAAAGTCCCAAGAACAAACCTTCTTCGCGCAGAAGCTGGTAGACGATCGTTAACGCAGTCTGGTCATCGATGCGGTAGGCTTTATCAACCGTGATGCCTTCGATGTTTTTCGTCACACGTCCTTGCCCGATGCCTTCCGCAATCGAGTCTCCGTCGTTGGTATCGGTGTTGCCATTGGTGAACCAAGACCACATGGCAGCGCCATAGGGATCGGCGCACACCGCGGCAACATTAGGACTTTGTTCCTTCAGGTAAAGCGAAGCGCCAGCCAGTGTGCCGCCGGTGCCGACAGAGGCAACAAAGGCGCTTACCTCGCCGTTGGTTTGTTTCCAGATTTCCGGGCCAGTGCTGCGGTAATGGGCTTCACGATTAGCAGTGTTGTCGAACTGGTTCGCCCAAAACCAGCCACGCTCCTGAGCGAGCCGTCGTGCGATGTGATTGTAATTCTCCGGATCCCTATAAGGCTTCTCGGGCACGGCGATGACTTCTGCGCCGAGCGTGCGAAGCAGACTTAGTTTTTCAGGCGACTGAGTTTTGGGAATGACGATGACTATCTGGTAACCTCGGGCGTGACCAATCAGGGCCAGACCGATGCCCGTGTTACCGGCAGTGCCCTCGACGATCGTTGCTCCTGGCTTGAGTAGGCCTTGTTGCTCGGCATCGGTGATGATCCCGTAGGCCGCACGATCCTTTACTGAGCCGCCCGGATTCATGAACTCCGCCTTCCCGAGAATCTCACAGCCTGTCAGTTCAGATAGACGACGCAATCGGATCAACGGTGTGTTGCCGACGTATCCATCAACGCCTTGGTAGCGTGCAATACTCATGATACCTCGATAACATTTGCCGATTTTGAAATACTGAGGCGAGCGACTTTAATAATAACGTGCTTTCACGTCCACTCGCGTCAACATAGAGCACCCCGTGACTAACGCTTCATCAGAGCGCGCGGAATGGACCCAAAGACTACTTCGGAGTATCGCGCGACACCACGACTTCGACGAACAGGAAAGTCCGGTTTCGCCGGAATGCCGAGACTAGCACGCGAAAGGCAGATGCGCTCCTCCGACCAAGCTCTCGCGCGCCCTTGGATGCAGGATTACCTGATGCCCTCCCAAAGCACCAGCACGGTGTTGGGTTGCCAGGCGATCGCGACCGTGAGGTCTTTGGTGGCGCCAGAAATCTCCGTCACACTCGGATGCGAAAGGTCCATGTGGTGAGATTTTGTTCCCGCAGTGCACTCGTGAAAGCCGACGATAACCCAGTTCGGCAGATCGGCGGAAATTCCTTCGACGATCCATTCGGCTGTCGTCCCCAGCGAGGAGATACCTGCGGGTGGCGGGATGCCGATGCTCGTCGTCGCGCCGGTCTGGCGATTCATCATCGAGACGTAACCTTGGGTGGGTTGCGGAGCGCACACCAGCGCTGTGATCACGTCCCCCGGCTCGATCGGAAAATTCGTGATCCGCACCGGGGGATCGGGGAACCACTCGAACCATGCCCAGTAATTAATGTTCTCGCCGGTCACCGTCGCGGCAGTTCCCGCCTGCAGAACCTGATTATTTGTAGAGCCGTCCAGACCGACCCAGAATCCGACGGTCATCGCTGTATTTGGATTATCGAAGTCCGGCGCCATCGACGGAACCATCCACTCTCCGTAAACTGTATTAGCCGGCTCCGGCGGCGAGAACCCGAAGTCGGAGGTCTGCGCGATAATGCCGCCCCAGCCCCCCGGCGCAAATCTTCCGTCGCGTACCCTCCTGCCACGGCGATACCGGTGAAGGAGGACTTGATCAATCTTAAGCCTCGCCATAATCGGCTTGATCGGCCGCGAGTACGCCTTCTGCCACAGTGAATACAGGCGGCGTTCCCTCTCCGCGTGCGGCCGCCGGGGAAAGCCGTAACTGAGGAGTTCACGATCCCGTGCTTTACGAGGATCGAAGCCGGCGGGGGGAGGCTCAAATGTTTTAAGGCTGCGAAGGTATTCCCTGTGGTAACGCTTTACCTCTTCGCTATATTCTGCGCTCTCCTTGTCACCAGCACCTCGATTCTCATTCCTTACAGGTGAAATTTTGGTCGGCTTTCCAGCAGATGATTTTTTTCGCGCAGGCATACCGGTTTTCCTTCTGTCATTGATTCGAACCAGGCCCCCACCGTGAGCTTACTCAGTCTGGCACATTTCTACGCGTCGGATGCCAACTGTTTTTACCGGTCGCCCGCTCCGGATGGACCTGGGACCGTTCGTTTCAAATTGATTTCGGCTGGCCGCGCGCTTTTCGCTGCGGACGCGCACCGCGACCCTCCGCGGCTTGACCGTCTATCGAGCGCTGCCCTTCTGATCTACTTCGGACACTACTTTTTCTCCACAAGCGACAGGAACGCTTCATAACCTCTGTCTTTCATTTGTTCTTTCGGAATGAAGTGGAAGGCGGCCGAGTAAACTGAGTAATTTTGTCCGGTGGGCGATTTCGGGTCGGGAAAGAGATAGCCAAGGTGGGCGTTGCTTCGTTTGGCGCGCACTTCGGTGCGCTGCATATCGTTCGAAGTGTCCACGTTCTCGACGAGGAGATCTTTCGAGATCGGTTTGCTGAATGTAGGCATGCCGAGGCCGCTATCGAATTTGTCGAGCGAAGTGAAGAGTGGTTCGCCGGTAATGACATCGACGTAGATGCCGGTACGCTCGTTATTCCAGAACTCGTTTTGAAAAGGCGTTTGGGTGCCACCTCCCCGCACGACGAAATATTCCTCGGCCTTTAATCGGTGTTTCAAGACGGCGTCGCTCGGGACGGGCCGGTTCGGATCGAAACTTGTGGTCTCCTTTTTCTCTTTCTGCTCGAGAAAGAAGAAGTAGAGCGCCCCGGCGATGAGCACGATCGCGATGCCGACACCGACGTACGCGCTGATGGCCGATCTTTCTTCGCTGGTGATTCGGCCCCCGTACATCAGATCGCGATCAACGCTATTGAATCAGAGATTGGCCACGTTCGTCACTTATTTTTTTCAACAGGGAGAGGAGTGATTTACGGTCAGTCTGGAGATGATCTACCGGAAGGTCGTCACTCAACCGTCACTAAAATTTGTATCGCTAAGCCGAATCGGTTCGTGATAATGTCGATCACGAAACTGGTCCCGGGAACGTTGCAAGAGGGAGGTGCTTCGTTTGAAACGACGCACTGGACTGTTGTTTTGCGCGCTCAGCAGAGCGAGTCAGCAGAGTCGGCGCAGCAGGCGCTCTCAACTTTTTGCGAAGCCTATTGGCCACCGCTCTACGCTTTCCTGCGCCACCGCGGTCATTCATCCGCTGATGCACAGGACCTGGTCCAAGGTTTCTTCGCGCATCTGCTTGAGCAAAACACATTGACCCGGGCGGATCGGCAAAAGGGCCGGCTTCGCACCTTCCTGTTGGGATCTCTGCAAAATTTCTTGTTCAATGAGTACGACCGCGCCCGAGCACTCAAGAGGGGCGGCGGCCGGCAGATCGTCTCGATTGAGGAACATCTGCCGGAGGCCGAAGCCCCTCGACCGGGCCCGTTCTTCAACGTGCACAAGATTCGGGTCGACTCTGACAATAAGCGGTGAGCGCAATGCACCAAGTTGGCTTTAACTGAATCCAGATCATGATCTCGAAAATTATTAGCCGCGCAGCATGTCTGACGGAACTCACTTCCAATCCCAAATCCTTCTCCAACTGTCCAGACTTGCACGGCGGCGTTCCGGGCTTGCCCGGAGATAGAATCTGCACGAAGCCTGCTCTGGGTGAAGAAAAGGTCGTCCCGCTGCCATTGCAGTGCTGGGAGCCTGAATTCGACTGTCAAAACGGATTGCCAATTTCAAGCCAAAGCGGCGGCAAATCCTTGTTAAGCGCCATCAACTTAAATCTTGCGGCGGCTTCCCGGCGTGTGACCACGGTTTTGACGATTAAAAACTTACCTCACGTTTGATGCTCGTTTTCGATAGCGCTACCTAAGCGCAGCTCAGACCGAATTACGATCGGCTCTAGAATACTCCCCAATGCCGGCGAAATCGCCGGGCGTTTGCCTTGCACGGGTGCCTGCTCCTCAACGTGCACAAGATTCGGGTCGACTCTGACAATAAGCGGTGAGCGCGATGCACTCAGATGGCTTTAACTCAATCCAGAAAGGTAAATATAAAATATGAATAACTTAATAACATGGAATCCGCTTAGAGAGATGGAAGCGCAAAATCGCTTCAATCGATTCTTGGGCGAATTTCCGAACAGAATGGGCAGTGGCGAGATTCACAGCCTGGCGGTCGCAGATTGGTCACCGGAGGTTGATATCAGTGAGGATGAGCACGGGTATCTCCTGAAAGCTGATCTTCCTGAAATGAAGAAGGATGACGTTAGAATAACAGTCGAAGACGGCATTCTCAACGTTTCCGGAGAACGCAAAACCGAGAAGGAAGATCAGAAAAGAAAATTCCATCGCATCGAGCGATCCTGTGGCACTTTTCGACGCAGCTTCACGCTGCCTGAAGATGCCGACAGCACGAAAGTGACGGCGGAGTTCCGCGACGGAGTGCTAAAAGTGCACCTCCCGACGACACCGATAGCAAGATCAAAAGCTATCGAAATCAAAGTGAAATAATGCGCTAACACTGACGGCGAGCGCGCGGAAGAGTTCCGTGCGTTCGCCCCACCAGTGTAAGGCGGCTAACTTAGTCGCCTCCTTTGAATCAATTTCGGCGGCCCGATATCCGATTGCCGCTACTCCACAAGTAAATCAGCGAGTCCCCTCAGAAGCTGAGAGGTGTGGTCACCGATGCTTTAATTTATGCCATTGACCGTTTATACTGAGCGTCGCAGCTTCGGAAGCGATTCGCGGAATTGCGTGGGAGAGCGACCGACGATTCGTTTAAACGCGCGATTGAAGTTCGTCATGGATTGAAATCCGCATGCAAAGGCAGCTTCGCTAATTCGCGAGTTGGGGTTGAGCAAAAGCGTCTTCGATTTCTCCACTCGAACTCTCGAGAGGTAGTCGATGAAATTTATCCCGGTCGCTTTCTTGAACATCTTGCAAAAGTAATGCCTGCTGATGTTAGCGGCGCGGGCGACCCGCCCGAGCGACAGAGGCTCCGTTTGATGCTTCTCGATGAATTGCCGCGCTCGCGCCATGTTTGCGGACTCGTCCTTTTCGCGCCGTACAGCCAGTTGATTCGACAAGATCGAAAGGTGCTGCGCAAAAATACTCAGCAGCCGCAACATCGCGCGATACCGGTCCGGCGATAGGACGCACGTCCGAAAATAAGCCCGCTCAAGTTGCCCCCAATCTGTCTTGTAGCCCCACGCGCGGAGCTGCCGGGTAATGGTCGCGAAGTGTTTCTTTGTCGGGTTCTTGAGCATTACTTCGCCCGTCTCGAGAAAGCCAAGAATGTGATCCCCTACATACACCGGCACTGCACTTTCGGAGAGTCCCGCGAACCAGGTCACGGTGCGCTTTGTCGAGTCCGGTTCTCGAGATGCGTCGGTCTGGGCCCTTAAGCACGCAGCACGAGCCTTGTTGAAACGAGCCAGAATTGACGCCAATGAATCGCGGTCCTCTTTTCCATGGTGTGCCGGCGACCAGGAATCGTGCCCTCGGATATTGAGCGGCAAACCCATCGCTTCGCTGAAAGCCCGTTCATAATCTTTGAAAATTTGCGAGCGCGAAAGATGCCGCATGACTTCCTGATCAGAGGATCGGGATGCGCTTCGTTTGCTCATTACGCCTTTCGAAGCCGTACGTCTAACCGAGTGTCGCATCACCGCGCGCATACTAAAACGCGAACCCCTCTCAGCGGCAGTTGTCCTGATCGAAGCCCTTGTGCGATGTATCCATTGCCGCACGTGTGCTGCTTAACATCGCGAGTCTGATTTGGAGGTGAAGCGCGAAGCTGCCGGAAAAGCGCAGCTCGACATTTAGAGCGTTTATGTCGCTTGAAATAAATCGCGCTGCTTTGTTTGGCTGTTGGCTGCATTTTTCGTTACGAGGACTTTTACACAGACTCCGCTCGTCTCTTAGTTCGCTGTGCGCTTGCTCGCAGCCATTGTAAGCTGGAGTCACGATCATTGAAAGCCACATCTCAATCCGATGAACTGATCGGATATTGCTTTGAGGCTTTTGACGTCGCACTCTTGTC
>QHOQ01000248.1 GCA_003219355.1 Verrucomicrobiota bacterium | reverse complement strand
CATTTCATAATACGGATTTTTTTAAGACGCCATCGTAGCCCTGCGAATATGCCGTGAAAACGTCCTCCATGTCGGGTTCCACCCAGCGCTCCCCTAACAAACGAAGATCTGGAAAGGGCCAGTTCTCGCGCCATCTCGCCATCAATTTCTCCGGCTCCTTTGCGTAAAGGCGAAGACTACCGCTGCGCAAGGAAACGCCCAGCAGTTCGGGCTGATCTCGCAGCCGCACCAGTGCGGGCATGAGTGGTTCCACATCGATCTCGAGCAAGCGAGCGCGAAAGCTGGATTTCAAAGCTCGCGGCGAAGCCTTCGCCAGCAGGCGCCCACTTTCGATAAAACCGAC
>QHOQ01000247.1 GCA_003219355.1 Verrucomicrobiota bacterium | reverse complement strand
GCTCCAGTTCCGCCCCCGGAACCCCATAGGCGCCGCCGAAAAAGCGGAAGTTCTCCAGCACGGTGAGATCACGGTAAAGGCTAAAGCGTTGCGGAACGTAGCCGAACTTGGTCCTAACGTGTTGTCGATCTTTCCAAACATCCGTGCCTGCGATTGTTGCGTTGCCAGCAGTCGGATGAGTGAGGCCGCACAACATTCGAATCGTAGTCGTTTTGCCAGCGCCATTTGCTCCCAGAAAACCAAAGATGGTTCCGGGCACGATTGTCAGTGAGAGATCTTGAACAGCATGGACGTCGCCAAAACTCTTACTCAGGCGATTAAGGACGATCACCGGTTCATTCATCTCGAAATCTTATTGCGATGGGGTGCTCACATTTGCAACCATTAGGCGGCGACGATAGATACTTTTCGTCATGACATTCGAATCGATACGCGCTCATCGGCCCATCGGTCTTGGGAGTTCCGTCTTCCTGTTGCTCTGGATGTTAACCTTCACTATTGCCCGGGCCGACGCCGTTTCTGAGCTCGCCTCGTTTTCCATTTTCGACAAGGTCGATCTCGCTCAACTCGCGAAGAGCGACGTGAAAACAGCCCATGGACCGCCAATGGGCAATCCGCGGTTTCTCTCTGTGCAAAGCTGTTACGTCTCGCCTGGCTCGCCTGCCCAGCAAATCGAAGCGCTGCGTCGATGGGATCCGACGAAGCATCGTGAGCTGAAAGAATTTTTCGAAATTGCAAAACGCGCCCGATAATAGTTCGGTTCGATCGCTCGTCAGCGTCACTCAAAAGCTAAGTCCGGAATTGCAAATCAGTAAGGACGAAGCGAAGAAATTTTCTCCTGCTGGCAGTGGCGGCGGCGCCATGCCTGCTGCTATTGCAAAATTCTGGAGCGATATTTTGGCGGCGCGCACGCGCAGTTTTTCTTCTGGTGGAACATCAGCCGAGCCGCCCTACGATCATGGCAGCCAAACCATTCGTGCAGGCGACGAATTGAATGGTTTGCTCAAACAACAGGAGAAAATTCGTCATCAGTTTTCCAGTTTGCTTGGTGCAACAGGAATCGGCCGCGGCGCCGGTTCGCTTAACCCGGAGCTTTATTGGGAACTTCTGGATGTGGACGATCAAGGCGTGGTCACTCTTGGTGCCTCCTACAATCGCGCTGGCGCTGGTGGAGCTTACCAGGCAGCTGACGTGCTTTACTATGCGAGCGGCGGTTACTACGCCGCCCTTACGCTTTATCAAATGTGGCCGGTCAACGTGGAAGGAAAGGCTTCCACCCTCGTTTGGCGCGGCGACATGATCTCGGCCGCTTCGCTAGCATCGTTGCATGGCGTGGAGCGACTCGCCTCGGAATCGGCCATGATGAAGGATATCTCGAAGGCGATAACGTTGTTTCGACGTGATACCTCGGGCGGTCGCTAAACGATGAAAAACTTTCCGTCTCGACACCTAACTGGCGCTTACGGCGTGGTTACATCTGCCTTTATTGCGATTTCATCCATCGCCGGCGAGAACGGTACCCAAGCGATCAGTGCCGAAAATACCTCAGCGGCTTCAACATTTCCGTTTTCCGGTGAATTCGTTGTCGACGAAACGTATGTGGGCAACGGTGACGTCCAGCGCGGCCAGCATGCGCTCCGCGACTTTGATGAAAATGATATTCTTCTGCATTTTGTTCTCACGCCACGGATCAAGCTTGGTGTATTGCGCCTGGGGGCTGAGTGGGAAAGATTTTCTTTCGGCTTCTCGGATCGTGCTCCTCTTCCAGATACGTTGCAGGCAGTAAGTCTGGTCCTTGGCTTGGACACACAACTTTCCGATTCGATTCTGCTACGGTTCCAAGCGCAACCGGGTTTTTATGGGACAGATAATTTTGAATCCCAAGACGTTAATATCCCATTCGTCGTCGGGGGCACGTACATCTACAGTCCCAATTTGCAACTTGTCTTGGGCATCGGAGTCGATATCGAGCGAAAATATCCCGTCTTACCTGGAGGCGGTGTCCGCTGGAAGATCGCGCGACAATGGGTGCTGGATGCCGTCTTGCCCACGCCACGCCTTGAATTTCAGCTAAACAAAGACCTTACGTTGTACGCCGGCGGTACGATTAAGGAGACAAATTTCCGTGTCGATGATCGCTTCGGAAGTGCGCGCGGAATTCCACGATTAAACCAAGCGGTGCTCACCTATAGTGAGATAAGGACGGGCGCAGGTGCTGCCTGGAGAGTTTCATCCGTCATAACATTAAGCGCTGAGGCTGGCTATCAACCGTATCGCGACTTCGACTTTTACCGCGCAAACGTGCGCTATCATCAAGAAGGAGGCGCACCCTACGGAACGATTTCAGTGCACGGCGAGTTTTGATGTCGGAATCCTCACGCACGTTGCTCGCTTAGAAATCTGGCCATCGCGAAAACATCCGTGCTCGCGACCGCATGATACGTCGCATCCGCCCGATCCGAGTGGCGATCTTGCGACGATCAGTACAACTCTGGTCGGCGATGCCCGAATACGGCCATTCTGCTTCGAACGGACTTGATGACGTCCTCTGAAATCTCAGCCTGGATAAGTTCTTCGCGATCAATCGACGCAGCCGCGACGATCGCACCGTACGGATCGATAATCGCGGATGTGCCGCAGAAAGTAACTCCGTCATCT
>QHOQ01000179.1 GCA_003219355.1 Verrucomicrobiota bacterium | reverse complement strand
TGATTATCGAACGAGATTTGCAACCACTCGAAAGCCTTGTCTCTCTCGCCTCGCACGGCGTAAACCTCAGCGATTTGATAGGCCAACTGATCTCGGCCATTCGCGATGAGATCGGCTAGAGCCGCGTCTGCCGCCTTACGATCTCCGCGTACATATTGTGCGAGCGCGAGTTCGAAACGGCGATAGCCTTCGTCGGGCTCCAGTTGAGCTTCGCGCAGAGCCGCCTCCCCATCGCCACGCAGGACAGCCACCACTACCTGCCACCGATGGCTAGCAGCGGCGGTCGGTTGCAGCTGTGCCGCTTTGCGCGCCTCGGCATCGGCCTCGTCGAGTTTTCCTTCGGCCAAGAGGATGCGGGCGAGATTGCCTCGCGCTAAATAAGCGAGCGGGTCGAGTTCAATCGCTTGGCGGGCTAGCTTCTCGGCCTCTTGAATTTGACCATATACCAGTACGCGCGCCAGCAGATCATTCGCGGTAGGATTTGCCGGCGCGAGTTCCTTCGCGCGCCTCAGTTCCGCCAGGCCTTCGGTAAACTTCCATTCGGAAAAAAACCGAACCCAACCCAAAGCGGCATGCGCCTCGGCGAGATTCGGACCAACCGCGACGGCCTTCTCAGCATCCTGTTTCGCCGCAGACCAGGTCTCCTTCCGCTGCTCTGTGCTCAAATCGGCGATGAAGGTCCATGCTTCGGAACGCTCCGCATAAGCCAGGGCGTAATCAGGATCAATTCGAATCGCCTCATCGAAGAAGCCAACGGCCTTACGATAATCCTCCACATTTCGGCGTGCGAAGTAAAAGTGGCCTTGAAGATATGCGTTGTGCGCTTCCACGCTCTTGGTCGAAGCGTTTGTGGCAGCCGCATCTCTGGTTCCTAGCAATGTCAGCTCCAGTGACGCGGCAACGGCCTTTGCGATTTCGGCCTGGACCGCGAAAATGTCCTTAAGTTCACGATCGAAAGTTCGCGACCACAGCTCCGCTCCATCCGCGGCATTAATCAATTCGGCAACTATTCGCACCCGCTCCCCTTGTTTGCGCACTGTGCCTTCCAGTAGGGTGTTCACCCCTAACTTCTCGCCAATCGTTTTGCTCTCTTCCCTCCCTTCTCTAAAACGGAAAGAAGAGCTGCGGCCGATGACTTTCAGTTGTCTGATCTGCGCGAGAGCGGCGATCAATTCCTCTGACAGTCCATCGGAAAAATATTCGTCCTTCGGATCACCGCTTTCATTCAGCAGCGGCAAGACCGCGATCGATTTTGCCGGCGATCCGCTGGAAGACCCCCTGCTGCTGTTCCGCGCCGTGTAGCGTCCAAGAAAAAATAATCCGATCGAGAAAAGGCCAGCGATAACAACCACATAAATCCAAGCGTGCTTTTTCTGTTGCGCCGTTCCCGGCGGGGCATCGGCCGCTTCGGTGCGTTTCAGTCCCTCCGGCGTCAATTCAAATACCCATGCCATCGCGAGCGCGATTGGAAATCCGATCACGATTGCGAGCACGATCAATCGCACGGCCCAATTCGGAATGTCGAACACCGGAAAAACCTGCGCGACGCCTTGAGCGAGCGCCCAACCGGCGACGATGTAAGCGACGCCGACTTTGTAAACATTTCGCCGCTTCAGCTCGGCGAAGAATTTGTCAGACTTCATCTTTTCATCCTCTGGGGGATCGGTTTCAAAGAGTTAGCAATAAGTAAATCATCGAAGTTTGCATCTTAAGGATTGGTCACTCGCGCTCCCGCTCGTGCCAGCTACCCTAGCTGCGTTACCGCCTACCCACGCGGCTCCCGCTTGCGCGTGTTCATGGCTTTGTTTTGCCACACAGTCAATGTGAGCAAGGTCAGCATTACTCCAAATGCGCTAATCGCGTCCGCGAAGCGGCTTGAAAATTTGCGCGCGCGAAGCGGCTTGAAAATCTGTGCGGCCCGACCAAGGTCATTTCGGAAAGATCGACATGGTCATGGCACATCAACCAACTCAATCAAAACGTCTCCTGTCGCATATCATCGCCGAGTGGGCTTGCGCGCTGAAGTACGAGCACCTTTCACGGGAGGCGATTCAAGCGGCGAAATTATTTTGGTTCGATTCCATTGGCTGCGCGCTGGGAGGCAGTCAGCAGGATGACGCCAGGATTTTGCTGAAGCATTACCGCGCCATGGGCGGCGGCAACGGCAAAGCCACCGCCTTCGTGTCAGGGTTCAAGACCAATCCGGTTGATGCGGCATTTTTGAATGGCCACATGATTCGCGCCATGGATTACAACGACATTTATTGGAAAGCGGACCCGTGTCATCCAAGCGATCTCATCGCCGCGCCGCTGGCTTTATGCGAAAGCGAGGGCCTAAGTGGCAAAGATTTGGTTCTCGGCACGATCATTGCCTACGAAATTGAAATGCGTCTTTGCGAAATCGGCCGGCCGGGCGTGCGCGAATACGGCTGGCATCATGCTACCTTGAGCGCTTTCGCGGCGCCCGTCGCAGCGGGACGCGTCCTGAATCTCACGCCCGAGCAAGTGGTCTCCGCTATTGGCATCAGCGCATCACGGACATTTTGTCCGGGCGCGGTGACGGCGGGCAAGTTGACCAATATGAAAAACACCGTCGATCCGTGGGCGGGACGCATGGGCGCCGAGAGTGCGCTGCTTGCGCGCGAAGGATTTTCCGGACCCGAACACATCATCGACGGCAAGGAAGGTTTGTTTGCAGTGTTCCACCATGTGCAATACAAGGGCGAACCAGCCGCTTTCGACGGCGAAGCGTTAGTTGCGGACCTTCCCAACTCAAGCACGTCGCACTATCGCATTCTTGATTGCGGCATGAAGAGTTTCCCTATCGAGGCGCTCAGTCACTCACCACTTACCGCCATGATGAAGACGGTTAAGGAACACGACATCAAGGCGGACGGCGTTAAGGAAATCAAAGTGGAAGTGATCGCGCGCGCCGCCGACATTCTTGGCGACCCGCACAAGTATCGGCCCGACTCAAAGGAAACGGCCGATCATTCGCTGCCTTATTGCATGGCGGTCGGCTTGATCGACGGCATGGTGACGCCGCTGCAATTCCGGGAAGAACGCGTGCGCGATAAGTCGCTCATTCCAATCATGGACAAAGTGAAAGTGGTGGCGAACGAAGAGTTCGAAGCGCTGTTTCCAAAATTCCAGCCAAGCCGAGTGACGATCACGACCAATGACGAAAAGTCGCATTCCACGCGTGTCGATGTTCCCAAGGGCGACCCGCGCGACCCAATGACCGAGGAAGAAATCGCGGTAAAATTCACGGCGCTCGGTGGTGACGTAATCGGCAAGGATCAATGCAAAAAATTGCAGAGCTTCATCATGAGCATTGAGACAGCCAAGAGGCTTGATGAACTCTTCGAGCTGACCACAGCTCGCGCCTAAAACATCCTCTGTAGGGGAGCAGTTTGCTTCTCAATCCGATAACTCGGGACGCTGACAGCGTCCCCCTACAGAATTACGCGTTCGCGCTGCCGACGTCATCGCTCCCGAACTGAATTCCCTGTGCGAGCGGCAGCTCTCTCGAAAAATTAATCGTATTCGTCTGACGGCGCATGTAACTCTTCCAGCAATCGCTCCCGCTCTCGCGTCCGCCGCCCGTATTTTTCTCGCCGCCAAATGCGCCGCCGATCTCGGCGCCGCTCGTGCCGGTGTTCACATTGGCGATCCCGCAATCGCTTCCGACAGCACTCAAGAATGTCTCGGCTTCGCGCATGTCGCTGGTGAAAATCGACGAGGTTAGACCTTGTGGGACATCGTTGTGGATCGCGATCGCTTCATCAAAATCGCGATAGGTCATCAAATAAAGCAGCGGCCCGAATGTTTCGTGCTGCACAATGTCGTAATCCGGTTTTGCGGTGGCCAGACACGGCTTCATGTAGCAATCGCCGGGAACGGTGAGCCGTTCCCCGCCGTAAAGAACTTCACCGCCCTCATCTTTCAATCGCTGAATCGAATGCTGAACAAGATCGACAGCGTTCTTGTCGATGAGCGGGCCCATCACGGTCTTACGATCGACTGGATTCCCAATTGCCAACGATTTGTATGCCGCCAAGAGTTTGCGTCGAACCTTGGATGCAACCGATTCGTGCATGATCACGCGCCGCGTGGATGTGCACCGCTGCCCGGCTGTGCCGACCGCGCCGAAAAAGATCGATTGCGTGGCCATGTCGATGTCGGCGCTGGGCGCGACGATGAGCGCATTGTTCCCCCCAAGTTCCATGATCGTTCTGCCTAAGCGGCCGTGCACTGTTTTCGCGACGTTCAAGCCCATATTTACCGAGCCTGTGGCGGAGACTAACGGGATCCGCGCGTCGTCCGCTAGTTTTTGGCCAACCGTCTTTCGATCGCCGATCAGCAAAGTGAAAATCGCCGGGTCTGCGCCTGTTTCCTGGCAGACGCGTGCGGCGATTTTTGTAACCGCAATTGCGGTAAGAGGCGTTTTTTCCGATGGCTTCCAAACGGTGGCGTCGCCGCAAACTGCCGCGAGCGCGGCATTCCACGACCAAACCGCTACGGGAAAATTGAACGCGGTGATCACAGCAACAACGCCCAGCGGATGCCATTGCTCCATTAGCCGATGACTCGGCCGCTCCGATTGGATCGTCAGGCCGTATAGCATGCGCGATTGACCAACCGCGAAATCACAGATGTCAATCATCTCCTGCACTTCGCCCTCGCCTTCCGCGATGATTTTCCCGGTCTCGAGTGTGACGAGCTGGCCAAGCTCATGTTTCGATTCGCGTAACGCGTTGCCAAGTCGGCGCACAGTTTCACCGCGGACGGGACCCGGAGTCGTGCGCCATTTCAAAAACGCTTCCTGCGCCCGCACGATTGTCTTCTTGTAATCGTCGCCGGAAGCCGAGAGCACGCTCGCGAGTCGTTGCCCGTCAATGGGCGAAATTTTGTCGATCTTCGCGCCGCCTCCGCGCCATTCTCCACAGAAGACGCCGGAATTCTCGTCCTCCAGCCCGAGTCTCTCGAGAACAGATTGCATATCGAAATGTAGCGCGAGCCTCCGGCTTGCGAAATTGCTAAATGCAAGCGGGACGCTTGCGCTACTTTACTTCCGTTGCCGGCAATATTTGCGCATCAAATCCATCGCTTCATCGACGACTTCCGCCGTCAGATCGAGCGGCGGACGGAAACGGATCGAATTCTCGCCGGAACGCAGCGTGAGCACGCCGAGATCGAAAAAGCCCTTCCAAAATTCTTCACGCGTTTTTGCGTCTGGGAGATCGAAGGCCAGAAACAATCCGCGTCCGCGCGCGGCGGAAATCTGCGGCTCTTCCTTTTGCAGATCGCGCAGTTGATCCAAAAAATATGCGCCAACCTTCCCGGCGTTCTCTACCAGGCGTTCCTCTTCGATAATGCGCAGAAAATGGGTCGAGCGCACCATGTCGGTGAAGTTGCCGCCCCAGGTAGAATTCAACCGACTGGAGAGGCGAAACGCGTTGTCCTCCACTTCATCGATACGCGGCCCAGCCATCACCCCGCAGACCTGCGCCTTTTTTCCAAACGCCAGCAGATCCGGCACTACGTTGAAATGTTCGCAGCACCAGTTGCGACCCGTCGCGCCCATGCCGCACTGCACCTCATCAAAGATGAGAAGGATGTCGTTTTCGTCGCAAATTTTTCGCAGTGTTTGCAGCCACTCACCGCGGAAATGATTGTCGCCGCCTTCGCCCTGGATCGGCTCGATGATGATGGCGCAGATGTCGATTTTGCGCTGATCGATGAAGTCGCGGATCTCACGCTCCGCTTTCGCTTCGCGCTCAATCACATCCGCTTGACGCTCCGATTCCGGCAACGAAAAATCGATGCACGGACATGAAACGCGCGGCCAATCGAATTTCGCAAACAAATCCGTTTTGCGCGGATCGGTGTTGGTCAGGCTCATCGTGTAACCGCTGCGCCCGTGAAAGGCGCGACGGAAATGCAGAATCTGCGTGCCGCGTTCGCCATGGCCCGCAGCCATGTTCTTGCGCACCTTCCAGTCCATCGCCGCCTTCAAACAGTTCTCGACTGCCAGCGCCCCGCCCTCGATGAAAAGATAACGCTCCAGCGGCGGCAAACCGACCACGCGTTCGAACGTCTCGACAAATTCCGCGTAATCCTCCGAGTAAACGTCCGAGTTAGCGATCTTGACTTTCGCTGCGCGAAGAAGGTCGCGCTGCACTGCCGGATCATCAAAGTACGGATGATTGAATCCGATCGGCATCGATCCGAAAAATCCGTAGAGGTCGATGAGCCGTTTTCCAGAGACAGCGTTGTGTAAATAGGCGCCCCGACTTTTGTCGAGATCGATTACGACCTTGAAGCCGTCGAGCAAAACATGTTGCTCGATTGTTTCGAGGACTTTCGACGGCGCTAACGCTTTTTGTTTTTCGCTCTTCGTGGTGCGGCTTCGAGATGAAGCTGCCTCCGTGAGTTCGCCACGGCGAATCTGTCCTGCGGCGGACACGGTTGGTGTACTCATTGTTGAGATTAGCCGTGACGAAATGGTTGGTCAACCAGGGCAAGGATGACTTGAACTCAACCGCCCGCGCAGGTAGCGGGCATCCGTCCATTCACCGATGCCAGGAGCCTCTCCGGTGTATCTTCGCGACGACCGAAGAGGCTCTCGTGCGGATCAGGCAATCGCGGTGGCGTTTGCCTGATCAATCAGTGGTAAATAAACCCTGTCATTGCTTCGGTATTAGGCGGCATCGTGAGTGACCCGTTCCCGTTAAGGTTCGCATAAGCACCTGTGCCAGCTACAATCTCCCATCTTCCCCTAGGTGGAGAAGTGGCAAATTCACATTGCTGATGAATAATGATGTCTCCATCTGGTGCTATCAACGTAACCACGCAATGAGCTGGCTGAGCTGGCGTACCATTATTAAGAAGGTCGACGTGCATTGTAGAAGGCCCTGAAATTGTAAGGGCCCCGCTCGTAGTAAAGGTTCCCGTTACATCGGGAAACGTCGAAAAATCATATACAGCAGTGATGGTAACCGGTGTGGGCGTGGTAGCCGACGCGGAGGGCACCGAGCCCATCGTGAAGAAGGCAACCACACACAACATGATTACCAGTGATCTTTTGTTAATGTTCGGTTTGTTCATGATTTTAATTTCCTTTTCTTGTTTTGGCCTTCTTTGACATCCCGTCATGGGAAATCATTTCCGGCCGTTCACTGATGTACTGCGCGAAATCGAGCCGGGTGTTACGCGGAAAAATGCGGAAGACTTAAGAACCGCGGATTGCAAGGGATGAGTTCTTGGCCGGCGTCTGACACAGACGCGCCACAACTGGTCGCCCAATTCGGCACGCCCGGCGGTCGCGCCCTACCACTCCTTCTGAATCACGTCTGTATCTGTGTTATCCGCGTAATCCGCGGTGATGCTTATTTAGGCGCAAGGGAGGCGACCCACCTTCGCCAAGGCTCCGGCGTGGTTGGCAGATTAACACTCATTTAGGAGCGAGTGATTGAACGATTTTTTCGAAGCGCGGATCGCGGCGAAGCGGGTCCCAATAGGGTAGCAGTTTCGATTGGCCATAGCTGAGGGATCAACGGCCGTGTGTCAGCTTTCCAATCCAATTCGAGGAAAGCGCGGGTTACTTTGGTGTCTGCGTCATCCGGCTTGATCGCCAGCGCGTGATCCCACATGGCGGCCGACTCGGCATAGCGCGCAGAGACTGGTAGTGGAGCGCGATCTGCTGCAGGGTACGGAGAATGCGCGGATCCAGTTCGAGGGCGCGCTCGAAACCGCGCACTCTCTCTTCGAATTCTCCTTGGCAACGCGTGATGAAGCCGGTCAGCATGAAGACACGGGGATCATTCGGTAACGTTCCTCGGAACAGCTTTTGACCGCTGGCAAACTCACGCAACGTCGCGTGCGCGACACCGCCAGAGCCGTCGTCAGTCACGCTGGAAGCGTAAACACTATGCAAGCGTGAGGAAAGCTAAAACGGTTATGCTAAGTTTTTCAGCCGTTCACAT
This sequence comes from Verrucomicrobiota bacterium, assembly GCA_003219355.1. GTDB lineage: Bacteria > Verrucomicrobiota > Verrucomicrobiia > Chthoniobacterales > UBA10450 > Udaeobacter. The sequence goes on along the minus strand of QHOQ01000179.1, from coordinate 1,241 downwards.
GATGCCGTGATTCGCGTTTACGATGAAGCGGACAACGTGATTGACACGCGCCAAGGACACTGGCGATTTCAAAGAGTGGTGAAGTGTCGCGACCGGAATGGGCAGCTGGGCCACGACGCCGTAGGCGACGGCAACCCTGTAAATGTTGCGCCGCCTTAGCTCGGCGAAAAAATTACGCAGGTCTATTGCGAGCTACCTACCAGGTCCGATCTGCTCCGGACCTGAGAGCAGCTGCTGGAAATCCGGACGGTTACGGATTGGATCCCAGACTGGGTCAATCTTCAAACGAGCTATGGAAACTGCCTCGCCCGATGGGATGGAGAGCAAACGTCGAAGTCTCTTAATAGCTTCCTCAGGTGCGCCTGCACGCGCCTCGATTTGCGCTAGCCCGTTTTGAAAATATGGACCAACCAGAGCATCTTTTTCTATGGGCGTTGAATCCGCCGCCTGTCTAGAAAAGCGCAGAGCATCGGCATTGCGCCCGAGGGCAAGGTAAACCCAAGATAACCGCGTCAGCGCGAAAGCGTCATCCGGCCACTCTCGGAGTCTCGACTCGAGTAATGGCAGCGCTTCTTCGCCCATTGATTTGGCTGCCTCAGTCTGTCCCGCCAGCACGCGAAGGGCGACGCGCCCAGCAAGCTGCTCGAGATGCGCAGCATCGTCGTTGCCCACGTCCTTCTCGAAAGCTTGAAAAGCATCGGTGAAGTGTCTTTCGATAACGTCAAGATAAACCCAGATACCAATGATAGCTCCCACATCGCCAAGACCGCGGCGGCGGCTGGTGGGGCTGACTTTGGCGCCCTCTGGAAAACCATCGAGAGCTCGCCGGGCCGAGCTTGCATCGCCCGTCGCGTTGAGGCGAGAGCTGAGAACAAAAAGCGCTGCCTGCGCGTTGTGCGGATCGATGGCGAGAGCTCGCAATTCGGCACGCTCCGCATCCTCCCACAGACGCAACGCCAGATAAGTATTTCCGATATTCATCGCGATTATGGTGTCCCGCGGATCGAGCTCCTGCGCTCGTTGATAATCGGCCAGCGAGCGCTCCCATTCACCGCGGCGGCGGTAAACCGACGCGCAATATGCTCGGGCCAAAGCATCGTTCGGCTGTAACTCCAGCGTGCGGTTAAACTCCGTCAGCGCGTTCTCGTATTGGCGATGACCATAATAGAAGAATAACCCGAGTGCAAAGTGCGCTTCCGGCGAATTCGGAGCCAGCGCCAGAGCGCGGTCGATGAGCGACT
>QHOQ01000178.1:6882-14887 GCA_003219355.1 Verrucomicrobiota bacterium | reverse complement strand
TTATTGGACCCGGAAACGATGATCCATCTCGGTTTTCACTATCATTCGATTGGCCGCGCCAGCGTGACGTCGACTTAAGCGTTTAGAGAAAAATGTCTGGTGCAGGGCTAGCTCGGGCGCTGGCCGATAAGCTCAGTTGCATCTGCCGCGCTCGGTGGAATCATAACCGTCTTATGCACGATGCCCGATTCGACGATCTCGCCAAACTTCTTGTGGAATATTCCATTCGACTCAAGCGCAATGAAACGGTTCTGATCGAAGCATTTGACGTTCCGGACGAAATGACAATCGCGCTGATCCGAGCAGCGCGAAACGTTGGAGGCATTCCGTTTGTGCAGAATTACCATGCTCGGGTAAGCCGCTCGCTCGCCCTTGAAGCATCGGATCGACAACTGAGCCTAATGGCGGGCTATGAACTTGCACGAATGAAAAAAATGGACGCGTATGTCGCCGTCCGCGGCAGCAACAACGTCACGGAACTATCCGATGTGCCAGCGGAGAAGATGAAATTGGTGGCGAAGAGGATGCGCGCTGTGCAGGACCACCGAGTTAAGAAAACGAAATGGGTGGTCTTACGTTGGCCTACTCCGTCGATGGCACAGCTTGCCGGGATGAGCACTGAGGCTTTTGAAGATTTTTACTTTACCGTGTGCGGACTGGATTATCACAAGCTTCAGCCCGGCATGAAGGCGCTCAAGCGGTTGATGGAAAAAACAGATCGTGTCGAAATCAAGGGGCCAGGCACAGACATCCGCTTCAGTATGAAAGGGATTCCTGCCGTGATCTGCGGTGGCGATCGCAATATTCCAGATGGCGAGGTATTCAGTTGCCCGGTAAGAGATTCCGTTCAGGGTCAGGTTACGTTCAACGCTCCAAGCATTTACCAGGGGATTGGTTTCGATGGAATCCGTCTTGAGTTTAAGAATGGAAAAATTGTGGATGCGATGAGTAACGAAACGAAAAAGCTTAACAGAATCCTCAATTCAGATGCGGGCGCCCGTTATATAGGCGAATTTTCGCTTGGGTTTAATCCTCACGTCTTGCAACCGATGCGGGATATATTATTCGATGAGAAAATCGCCGGCTCCTTTCATCTTACTCCAGGGCAAGCATACGAAGAGGCGGACAATGGGAATCGGAGCCAGGTTCACTGGGATATGGTAAGCATCCAGCGCCCAGAATACGGTGGCGGCGAGATCTATTTCGACGGCAAGTTGACCCGCAGAGACGGCAAGTTTCTGCCGAAGCAGCTGCAATCGCTAAACCAAGACCGAACGCGCCGGAAATAATTCGTCCGGCAATAACGGACGGAAGAATTTCGCTGTCCCGTCCGGCGAATTGCCCGTTATGTCCGCTTTGGACCCTGACCAAGCAGATTCAGCTGCATCATGCTGACATCGCCGCTTTCACTGAGCTGCAAGTTCGCGATTTCGAACGTAGGCGCTCCCTCGGCTGCGCCCGGGCTGGCACTTGGCAACTGCACGAAAACCTGCTTGGAGTTCGAATTCAGGACGATGGAAGCAATTTCAAGCGACGGCGAAAACTCGATCGTGCTAATTTGGCACGGGACTGTCACGAAGACAGTGGCCTGTTCCTGTTGCGATGGGGTGAGTTGGACCGGCGTAGCCTCGAAACTCGAAACGAGTTGCAATCCCGCGACCGCGAACGAAGGCGAGCCGGCCGCCGTCGGCTTCTGCTGTTGGGATGGAGTCATCCGAATATTACCAAAGGTTCCTCCGGCGGGCTGAATTTTTGCAATCTCGAAACTGGCTTGCAAATTCATCGCTGGCTGAGGCTGCTGGGAAGGAGCCAAGCGCATCGTTACCAACTTGGATGTAGGACGCACTTTTAAGACGCCCATTTTGAAGCTCGGCGTCAGTTGCATGCCTGCGATCTCGAAAGAGAAAGTGATCTGCACGGGCGTCTGCATGGTGCCAGTGGGTTGCGGTTTGGTCACAATGGCCGGTGAAGGTTTGCTTACTGGAGTAGTTGGAATTTCAGGCGTTTCAGGCATGGTTGCAGGGGCGGTTGTTTGCGGGAATATGGGCTCAGTGGAAATATCATTTTGGAAATCAGCTGCCGACTCATTTACCTCAGAAGATTGGACCGCGGGCACGGGCGCTTCGTACGGAAGAGGATGCCTTTCTTTAACAGGTTCGATTTTAGACTCTACTACTGCCTCTACCGCAGCGGGCGATGCGACTTCCTCTGCACTTCTGGAAATCTTACTCGACGCTTCCGCCAGTATCGCAGAACCTGTGCCTGATTCAGTAATTGCTAGAACGTCAGCAGTATCCGGCATTTGTTGAATGTCTCGGCGTGAAGTCTCGATTGGTTGTTCAACAACTTGCCCTACGGTGGATTCAAAGATGGGCTCAGCCATCGGCGGCAATCCGCGATTTTGCTCCATCGTGGGATAAGCGGGAGCTCCTGAGTCTGCTCCGAGATCCGCTAATCGGCCAAAAGCATCGCTCGATTCGGTTGACGGCAAGGCGCTGCTCCGCAACGAAGGCTTCGACGCCGTCAATCGCAGCGAAACTTGGCGCGGTCCACCGAAAAACCCTTCGTTTAGCGCAATCGCCCTTTCCGCCGGAGCAATCCTTGGCTCGAAAATGTGCGATCTTGCAACAGATCGGGCCCGCCAGTAACTTAAGACGTTAAACGGGTAGCGGCGAAGCTCGGGAACAACCACCCAGGCCAAAAGAAAGATGCCGGCTAATAGCAACCCACCGACAAATAACGTCTGCCGGCTCACTATTCCCCCAATACCGGGTTGAGAAGCCTCAAGAAATCCATGGCGAGAGACCATGGTGGACGTCGTGGCAACGACAGGCGGGCCGGCTTTTGTTTGGCCAAGGCCCGTCTTTTCATTTTGTCCGGCGGGAGCAGATGAAGCGGTCACAGCCCCAGAGGGCGACGGTCCCGCCGCGGAAGGGGATCCCGAAACTGGAGCTGCAAGCACTTCTTCTGACTTACCGCTTGTTCCCACCGCAGACGACTCATTGGAGGTTGGAACGGCAGGAGGTTCAGCCCTCGTTCCCGGACTCGTGGCTTCCATCCCGGGAATCCGTGGGTTCGCCGATGGGACTGAAGAACCAAGAGATTCATCCCTCGATCTTTCTGCCTGTTTGTTTGCCGCAACAATAGTATCAGGGATAGGACTTGGCTCAATTGCAGGGCTCCCCTCGGTTTGTGATGCAATGACACTGCCAGTGTCAAATGCAGGTGCAGGCGCCGCGGCAATTTCTGGACTCTGCATCCAGCCAACGTCATAAAAAGTGTCTGCAAAAACGCCATTGAGCGCTGGCGAATAAATCTTTCGCGCTGATGCGGTCCAGTCGGCCGCCTTTTCTGGATTACTGTGTTTGAATTCCCATGCGGCCTGAGCGTAATAAAGAGCTGGGGTATCTCCCGTAAACTGGAACTGCTCCATAAGGGCCTGCGCCCGGCTCTCTTTGCCTTCGAGCAAAAGCGTCATGTAAATTTTGAATTTGATCAGCTGTGCTGCCTGATTCTTGTCGCCACCGGGAGTCTGTTTAAACAGTTCTTCAAAACGCTCTCGCGCTTTAGCGTAGTCTTTTTTCTTAAATGGAATTTGGGCGAGATTGTATTGCGCCTCACGGAACTTCGGATCGAGTTTGGCGGCCCGTTTGAAGGCAGCTTCGGCTTCATCAAATTGCTTCTGCTCCATCAAGATCTCACCGCGTAAATTGAAAGTCGTCGGCTGATTGGGATCCGCCTGATCGGCTTCGTCGACTAGTTTGCCGGCAGCCCCGAAGTCACGCTGCCTTAGCGCCTGCTGCGCCTGCTCGAATTTTGAACGCGCCACGGCCTTTGTTTTTTCCGAGCGCTCGGCGGCGGTCATTAAGGGTAGCGAGGCCCGGGCCTGGCCGGCTGGCTTTTCAAGCCAGCCGACTTCGTACAGTGATTCCGCAAAGAGTTTGTTCAGTTGCGGCGAAAAATTCTTCTCCGCCGCGGCCAGCCAATCCTTTGCTTCTTTTTCATTCTTGTGTTGGAGCGCGACAGCCGCTTTTACATAATCTACTGCCGGCGTATCGGGAGAAAGCTCCAACTTGGCCAGAATGGAATCAACCATGTTCTCCTTGCTTTCGAGCAGGTAAGTCAGGAGAACCTTGTATTGAATGAGCTGCGACGCTTCACTCGCCAGATCAGACTGGCCGCCCGAAAGGAGCTTCTCAAAACGCTTGCGCGCTTCCGCCCAGTCTTTTTTGAGAAACGGGATTTCCGCCAGGTTGAACCGCGCATTCCAGAACTTAGGATCGATCCGAGCCGCCTCGAGCAGGGCTGCTTCCGCTTTGTCGTAGATGCCTTGCCGCATCAGGATGACGCCGCGCAAATTTTGAGATGGCGCGAGTTCGGGCTGACGGGCATCAATCGCGTCGAGTTCCTTTAACGCTTGTGGAAAGTTGTTCGCCTCGAACTCACGGAACGCCTTGTTGTACATCTCTTCCAGTTCTGATTTCGTGGGTGCGATGTTGTCTGCTGCCAACGAAGTCAGCGCCAGCGCTGCGACGGCAGTGATTTTCCAAATTCTCATGTGGGTAACGATAGAAGCTTTCCTCATTTGCGATGACAAGTCCAAATTTCCAATCAACTCTGCCCAGTTTCGCAGAAATCGAGCCCAACACAACTGGATGAACACAGCTTGATTTGGGCGGCGCGCTGTACAGCGCAGAATTACGAATTGAGATTGGCCATAATCCGTAGCCCCTCCAGGGTGAGATGTGCACGGACTGCCGTGATCTCCGGCAACTGCGCTGCGATGAGTCGCGCGTAACCGCCTGTTGCCACCACGTGAAGCTTTCCACTCGGAAACTGCTCCGCTTGGATCCGCGCAAGAATCTCACGGACCAGTCCACGATAACCAAATACCGCGCCTGACAACATCGCGCCGATTGTCGATCGTCCAATCGCGCGTCGCGGCTCTTTCAAAGAGAGCTTCGGCAATAGAGCCGTTCGCTGGTAAAGAAAATTAGTTACCGCCTCGAGCCCTGGCGCGATTACCCCGCCGATGTAGTTGCGGCGAGCGGAAACAATGTCAAAAGTGACCGCGGTGCCGAAGTCCACGACGATGGCGGGACAACCGTAAAGCGCTGCAACGGCCGCGGCATTCGCCAGCCGGTCGGCTCCGATCGTTTCCGGGGCGGGATAATCAATCCCCACGCCAAGTTTCACCGCCGAATTCAACCAGAGCACTCCGGTTTTTCCGGCGGCCTTTGAAATCGCGCGATTTTTTTTGGGTACCACCGATGAGACGACCACCTTCCGGACCCTTCGCTGTCCTAAGAATCGCGAAAATATACTGCTTGAAAGCTTGTTAGTGGCGATCCGAACAGGAGTTGAAATCCGCTTTGTCGATGCAAAAGCAAGTTTCGCGTAGGAGTTGCTGACGTCGACTAGCAAGTAGTCGGTCGCGCGGGTCAGGACCGGACGCTTCATATTGCGCTGCTGCCAAAGCAGGCGCTACATCGGACGCTTCTCCCCGTCAAGTCCGCTAGTCGGACCGGACCTAGCCTGTAGCAAGCTTGCGGCCTTTCGGTCAAACGGGTACGCTTCGCTCGTGAGAAGATTGCTGCATCGCCCGCGCCGTTTGCGGCGTTCCCCTGCTCTGCGAAATCTCGTCCGCGAGACACAACTAAGCGCGTATGATTTCGTCCTCCCGCTTTTTGTAAGCCAAAAATTGGAGCGACGGCGCCCGATCGCGAACATGCCGGGCGTTTTCCAGCTTTCCCTGAAGGAAATTGCCGATGAGGCCAAGCGCGCCCAAGATCTTGGGCTGCAGGCGATCCTGCTTTTTGGAATTCCGGAAAAAAAAGACGAACAGGCAAGCGGCGCCTACGCAGAAAATGGGGTAGTTCAGGAGGCGCTTAAAGCCATTAAATCAAAATGCCCTGATCTCGTCGCAATCACCGATGTCTGCTTGTGTGAATATATGAGCCACGGCCACTGCGGTGTCACACGCATCGACGGCGACCATTTCCATGTGCTCAATGATGAGACCGTCGAGCTTTTAGTTAAAACTGCCCTTTCTCACGCCGCATCCGGCGCGGACTTGGTCGCGCCGAGCGATATGATGGATGGCCGAATCGGTGCGATTCGCGAAGCACTCGATGCCGACGGCTTCGATCAAACCGGCATCATGAGTTACGCGGCCAAATTCGCCTCTGTTTTTTACGGCCCGTTTCGCGAGGCCGCGGAAAGCCCGCCGCAATTTGGCGATCGTCGCTCTTATCAGATGGACTACGCCAACGCAGATGAAGCGCTACTTGAGGTTGCTCTCGATATCGATGAAGGAGCGGACATCATCATGGTGAAGCCAGCCTTGCCCTACATCGACATCTTATGGCGAGTGCATGAGCGTTTTGGAAAACCGACCGCCGTTTACCACGTAAGTGGTGAGTACGCGATGCTCAAAGCAGCCGCAGGCCAGGGGATTGTAGAGGAACGCCCCGCCGTTTTCGAAATCATGACTGCACTCCGGCGCGCTGGCGCCGATATCATCATCACTTACTGGGCGCGCGAGCTCGCCGAATGGCTGCGGGAATAACTAACGCCCACGGCGAAACGACGAGACATGCCCGGCTAAAGCGTCTCGCTTTTCTCTGGGCCCAAGCGCATGGCTATTCTGCTTGCGCGCTGGAAGTGACTTTGCCACGATGCCGATTTCGTGCCGATGTCGCAGCTTATCGACCGCTGCCGAAAAAGCTTGGGTCGACAGCAATTTTTGAATGCAAGCAAGCGCTTCCCGATTTGCGAAGGGACAATTGCCGTAGTGAGAGTGCTCGCAAACTTCTCGACGCGGTTTGTCAGCGCCGTCAGATCCTCGAAAAACACCTGCGGCTGCATCATCCCAATCTCCGGATCAATGACTCGCTCTTTCCCGAATTCGGTTCACACGATTTCATAGCGACCGGCCACCGCGGCTATGCGCGCGTCTTGCGTCAGCTAAGTGTGCTCCAAAATCGTCTCTTCGATTGCACGAAGTTCGACAAATTGATTGATTACCGCTGTGCCAATTTATTTTTTCTGGTCCTGCCTCAGGAGCTATTTCGTGATCCGGAAATTCCGGTCGGATGGGGCGCGCTTGTGGAATGCGACGGTACGCTCGCGCTCATGCGCAAACCGGTCTGGCAGGAAACAACGCCCGAAAATCGAATTCATTTTTTGCAACGGATCGCTGCGGCCGGAACGCGAGTATTCAATCGAGAGTTGGAAATCGCCTTCGATGAGGTGGCGACCGCACGTTGTCGATCTTTCTAGGCCATCCCGGTTTTCTGGGAAATCGGGACGAGCAAATTATGGCCGGTCATCTCCTTTGGCTGCGGCATTCCAAGCAGAAACAAAAGCGTTGGCGCGACATCGGCCAGAATTCCGTCCTCGCAGCGAAATCGCGCCGCATCCTTGGCCACATAAATGAAATGCACGAGATTGGTGGTGTGTGCGGTGTTTGGCGAGCCGTCCGGGTTTCGCATCTGCTCGCAATTTCCGTGATCGGCGGTGACGATGCATTTGCCATCGAGATTGAGGAGCTTCGAAATAATCCGCGCAACACATTCGTCCACCGTTTCTACGGCTTGAATTCCGGCTTCCAAAACTCCGGTGTGACCGACCATGTCCGGATTGGCAAAGTTTAGAATGATTAAGTCGTAATCTGCCATTCGCGCGAGCACCTCATCAGTAACCGTACGGGCGCTCATTTCGGGCTGAAAATCGTAGGTCGCGACCTTTGGCGACGGGATAATCTTTCGGTCCTCGCCGGGAAACGCGCGCTCGATTCCGCCATTAAAAAAGTAAGTCACGTGCGGATACTTTTCCGTTTCGGCGATCCGCAACTGCGACTTGCCAGCGGCGCTTACAACTTCGCCCAAAATGCGCGGCAACTCTGCCGGGGCAAAAATGAACGGCGAAGGATAAGTGACGTCGTATTGGGTGAGAGTAACAAAGTGGACCTTCGGCCACACTTCGCGATCGAACCCGTCGAAAT
>QHOQ01000178.1:4895-6871 GCA_003219355.1 Verrucomicrobiota bacterium | reverse complement strand
GGGACAATTGTCTCGCGCGATCGGCGCGGAAATTGAAAAACAACACAGAATCGCCATCACGCACACGCTGCTCATTCGCGTAAGAAAAAATAAGTGGCGGCATGAACTCGTCGGTTTTTTCAAATGAGTATTGCCGATCGAGTACGGCCGATGGCGCTGATTTGCATACTTCGCCACGACCGAGAACGATTGCGTCCCAGGCTTTTTTGGTCCGATCCCAGCGGCGATCGCGATCCATCGCGAAGTAACGGCCTACAACTGTAACGATCTGGGCACCGCTCTTCTGCAACTCTTCTGTACACGTTTTTAGATAACCGGCGCCGCCGGTCGGTGACGCATCACGTCCGTCAGTGAAAGCGTGGACGAAGATTTCGGTAACGTTCGCTGCCCGAGCTGCCTTTGCGAGTGCGATTAGATGCGAATAGTGGCTGTGAACGCCGCCATCCGAAACTAATCCGAGCAAATGAAGGCGATAATGCTTCGCGCCAGCAAACGTTTCTTGCAATACTCGATTGCGGGCTAGTTCACCCTTGGCGATGGCCTTGTTAATTCGGGTCAGGTCCTGATAAACGATCCGTCCCGCTCCCAAATTAAGATGGCCAACTTCGGAGTTGCCCATTTGCCCTTCGGGTAATCCGACGTCGGCCCCGCTCGCACTCAATTTGGCGCCTGGATATTCCCGATAAAGCTTGTCGTGAAACGCCGTCCGGGCGAGAAGTGTTGCGTCGCCATTTTGCTCGCGCTTCTCCCGACCGCCGGGATTAATACCCCAACCATCCCGAATAATGAGCATGACCGGGCCCGCCATATGGGCCGCACTTTGCCGATGATTGTGAACATCGACAAGCGGTTCTTTCGTTGACAATGCAAAGAATGCGCGCCTACATCGGCCTCATGAAATGGCGCAATCAGTTGCTGGCGCTTTTCTGTCTCCTCGCGTTTGCCGGGCTTGGTGTTCTTTATTTTCAACACTGGGTCATTCGGAAGCCTTTCGGAATTATTTTGTTCATCGGAGAGGGACTTGCTCCCGGCCGTTTGGCTCCGACACGCACCTATGCCGGCGGCGCAGGCGGGCGCTTGAGCCTCGATTCGATGAGTCATCTGGCTTTACTGACCAATTACTCGAAAGATTTCGCCGCCCCGGACCAGGCGGCCGCCGCGACTGCGCTTGCGACCGGAGTGAGAGTGACTAATCGCGCGGTCGCGATCAATGGCGACGGGAAACCAATCACCAGCATCGTTGAATTAGCACGGGAAAATCGAAGGGCCACTGGTCTTGTGACAGATGCGAAAATGACTGACGCAACCAACGCGGCTTTCTATGGACATCCAGCTGATCCAAACGACATCGACTCCATTGCAGCTGAATTTGTTGACGGTGGAAAGATCGACATCGCAATGGGCGGCGGTGCGGCGCAGTTTCTTCCCAGCTCAAAGGGCGGAGAGAGACAGGACGGACGCGATCTTTTACTCGAGTTGCGTCGCAATGGTTTCGACATCGTTCGCACGCGGGCCGAACTGGAAGCCATTCCCGCGTGGCGCCGGCCGAAACTCTTCGGCGCGTTTAGCAATGTGGAACTCGCGTTCGCGAACCAAGTCGAAGAACGCAGCCAGCAACCGAGTCTTTCCGACATGGTGCGTCGAGCGATTGAATTACTTCAGTACAATGCTGGTGGATACTTCCTCGTCGTCGACGCGGGATTAATGCGCAAAGCCGCGGAGGAAAACAACGGGGAAAGAACGCTTAGCGAAACGGTGGAATTAGACCGCGCGGTTGCCGTTGCGCGACGCTATGCCGGCCAAAGATCTACAATCGTTGTCTGCGGAGATGCCGCTATCGGTGGGCTGAGCTTAAATGGTTTCCCTTTCCGCAAAGACAGCGGAATTGCGTTACTTGGACTTAATTCCGCCGGACAGCCATGGCTTACCTGGGCAACTGGTCCGAATGGCACGAGGTCATACGGCGCGGCGAAAAT
>QHOQ01000178.1:3060-4865 GCA_003219355.1 Verrucomicrobiota bacterium | reverse complement strand
CGAAAGCGGAACAGTTGGAGCCGGCGGCGTTTTACGCGAAATCAGCCCTCGGCACCGTTGAGGATGTCATTGCGTTCGGCAGCGGTCCGGGAACAGAGGATTTGAAAGGCACAGTCGATAACACAATCGTTTTCAAAATTCTTCGGGATGAGCTTTAGCCGACGTGGGCGCCTGAAGCAACGGGCCACCTCGTAGAGGAGCGTTGATTTTCGTGCCGAGTTAAGGAAAGTTTACCCTCAAAACCTATGCAGCACGTCACCGCATTTTCACGGGCGCAAACTGTTCCAGCTGCGCCAGGCGCGGCGCCGAAAAAGACCTTGTGGATTCTCAACAGTTGGCGCGACCTGATACGCCGCTTTTTCTCGTGCCGATGTTCTTGCTGGCGCAGGCGCGCTGGAGCGCGCAAGACATTTACGTTTTCGTGGCCGCATTTGGCGCAATGGGCCACCACCTCCCGGGAATGATCCGCGCCTACGGAGATCGCGCTCTGTTCGAACGGTTTCGCTGGCGCTTCATTTTTGCGCCGATTTTTCTACTCGCTGTTTGCGTAGCTTTTTACTGGTGGGATCTGAAAGGGATCGTTCTCGTCGTTTTCTTCTGGGGTGTCTGGCATGGAATGATGCAGACTTACGGTTTCTGTCGAATCTACGACGCGAAGGCGGGCTCCTTCGCCACGCTGACGCGTCGCCTCGACTTCGCGACCTGTGCCACCTGGTTCGCTGCGGCAGTGCTCCTTTCCTCGCAACGCATGACTGATACGCTGGAAACGTACTACGCCAGTGGCGGGCCATTCATCCCGCCGTGGCTCTTGTACAACGCACAGCAAGTAATGCTCGCTGGCGCCATCGCGGTTTCAGTTTTGTTTCTGTTCAATTTCTCTCGGATGTGGGCGGAAGGGAAGCGTCCGAATCCGGTCAAGGTGGCGCTGCTGGTCACAAGCATTTCGTTTTGGTGGTATTGCAACAACGCCGTCACCAATATTCTGGCCGGAATCGCGTTGTTCGAGGTTTTTCACGATGTGCAGTACCTTTCGCTTGTCTGGATTTACAATCGGAGCCGTGTTGAAAAGGACAGCTCCATCAGCGGCTTCATGCGCTTTGTTTTTCGACGGAGCGGATCGTTGATCGGGCTGTACATCGGGCTTGTTTTTGCCTACGGTTCGCTCGCGTATTTCAATTCCCGTCTTGAAGTAGAAACGATCAAGCGGGTGCTCACTGGCGTAGTGGCGGCATCAGGCCTTCTTCATTTTTATTACGACGGATTCATCTGGAAAGTACGCGATCGTTCCACGCGCGAACATCTCGGTCTGGCCGCCGGAACCGTATCTGCTGCATCACGCGAATTCTTCCCCGGTTGGTTACTGCATGGACTAAAATGGGTTGCGGTGTTTGTGATTCCACTCGGCGCGCTCTGGATCGGGCAAACGCGGAGCAAGATGTCAGAAGCGGAACGAGACGCTTTGATCGCGTCCGATTTATCCAATAGCTCTCGCGCCCATTGGAAGTACGGCTTTGCCTTGCACAAAGCGGATCGTCTCGATGAGGCAGCAGAACAGTACCGGATCGCGCTGCGTCTCAATCCGAACGAGAAAGAAGTGCATTACCACCTGGGTCAAGTTCTCGTTGCGCAATCGCGCCTGAATGAAGGACGCAGCGAACTGGAAGAAGCTTTACGCAGCGACCCGCGCAATGGCGCATTCCATTCGGAATACGGTTACGTTTTGCAGCGCCTCGGTCAGAAAGATGAGGCCGGCGCAGAGTTTGAAAACGCCACGCGCCTGGCTCCCAGATCCGGCGTCGTGCATT
>QHOQ01000178.1:0-2986 GCA_003219355.1 Verrucomicrobiota bacterium | reverse complement strand
ATTTCAGGCCGCTTTAAATCACAGCCCGAACCACCCCGAAGCGCATTACCATCTCGGCAGGGCGCTCTTTGTGAAAGGCGACTTGGAAGGCGCGAAAAAACATTACCTGGAAACCGCGCGCCTCGATCCCAAGGCCCCGGTGCACAATGGTCTTGGCGTGGTTTACGTGCGATTGGGGCAGACTTCAGAGGCAATTGCCCAATTCAAGGAGGCGCTGCGTTTACGGCCAGACGACGCAGATGCTGCGGAAAATCTTCGTTTCCTGCTGGCCAAAGATACATCCGCTGATTCCACGCCGCGCTAAATCTTTGGCCGGCAACTCCCCTTGCCGTTAGTTTCGAGCCAGGAGAGGAATGCCCAGCGACCCTGCTTACCTCCCCGATGCGCCGCTTAAAATCACGCGAACAGACGGGTCCTGTACCAATACCCCCTCTGTCGTACCCCGGCCCGTCTGGTTGATTTGACGGCGGTCCCAGACGGACAGCGCATTAAAAGTTGGTGTCCCAATTGGGCTGATTTTCAGTTTCTGCGGGATCCTGGATCCCGTGACCCATACATAGGCGTACCGGTCGCCAGCTCGCACTTTTTGGTAGTATCCCTGCGGCTGAGCAAACGCACTCGTTCCAGCAACCGCCAGGATCAACGCCAGACCCGCTGCCTTTATCAGTTTTGACATTTTCATAGTTTAAAGACCTCTCTTTTCACCGTCATCCTATTTAACCCTGAACACAAGGCGGAGTTTCGAGCAGATTTCAGGGCAATGTGACGCGGTCCGTCAACATCGGTTTGTCATTCCGACCAAAGTGGAGGAAACCTCTTACGGGTTTTTAAAGGCAGAATACGGCCTGTTCTATCCTTTGTTCCTTCGTTTCCTTCTGTTGAAATGCAAAAAGACTCGAACAGACGCAAACCAGGAAAACAAAATTCCGGGTGAGGTGCGTACAGCAAAAGAGGCAGCGGCTGGAACCGCTGCCTCTTTGTCAAACTGCTCTGTGCGATGCTTTAGAACTTCTTGATCGCTCGGACATACCAGAACCGGCCCAGGTTATCATAGGTGCTGCCCGGAATGCCGAAGGCGTTGCCAAACTCGAACCCAAACTCCTTGGGCGGGTCCTCACCGAAGACATTATTGCAGCCCACCGTGACGGTGGAGTTGTTCAGGATATTCTTCCAGCACGGCATACTGTAAACAGCCGCGGGCGGCACTTCCTTGCCCTCTTTGCTGCTGATGACTTCCTTACCGCCTTTCGAGTACCCAGGCACCGGCGCCGCTTCCACTGGAGGGGTGAAGATCAGGCTGTAGGAGAGCTGCACATCTGTGAACCAAGTCGGATGCACATAGTGCTGCTTCCAGATTGGATCCCCAAACTGCTTGGCCTTGATCTGTTCCCAGAACCCGTCATACAGGTGCAGGGTCGCGTTGAAATCAATGTTATGCCAGTTCCAGTCAAGGTTGGTAATTCCCTTCCATTTGACCCAAGCGTCGCCGCTGGTCACGTCCCCGAAAAAGCTGCCTTCAAACGGACCATTGTTGGCGCGCCCGGCCACCTCCCGCGCTTCGGAGCCGGGGAATTGGTAAATGAACGAATCCAGATAACTCGCCCGGGTCAACCAGGTAAAGGTGCCATAGCCGGTCTCTATTGCGTACTGAATGCCAAAGTCAGCGCCGCGCGCGTTCTCGCGTCCGCCGCTTATATAAGGGGCCGCGACCCCGGAGAACCCGCCCGCCGGGTCAAATAGGGCCGCTGTTCCAGTCGGAACTGCGGGAATCGTCACGCCTGGAACGGTGCCCGCGTTAAACCCGGCAACTATAACGCCAGGAGACTGGAACACCACAACCCCTGTGCGCTCGACATCCCAGAGGTCAACCGTCACCGTCAGGGTACTGTTCGGGACCAAATTCTGCATCCACTTCGGCGTATAAACAACGCCCCCACTCCAGGTCCGGTCATGTTCTGGCCCCAGCGTTTTGTTGGGGAGCTGCTCGATTGTTGTTTCCGGATTGGTAATATTCTCGCCGGTGGAGGTGATGGTGCCTCCGACTGGCCCGAGCAGGAACCTCGTCGGTCCATACAATTCGACCAGCGAAGGCTCGAGGAAGCCTTCCCCCCAGGTGCTACGAATGGTCAGTTGTTCGTCAAACGGCTGCCAGCGCACCCCTACTTTGGGTACCGCCGCGTTGGTATCATTATTTAAGAATTCTTGATACCGGACACCGGCTGTAAACTCTAACGAATAGAACCCAGGTATGTTAAACTTGGGACTGAAAATTGGAATGAGCGCTTCCGCATAGACATTCCACTCTTTGCGCCCGGCCCTAACAGGGGCTATTGTGCCGACACCCAGTTCCTCGCCAAGGCGATGTTGATCATCCGGATTGACACTGTATTCTTCCCGGCTAAACCCGCCGCCGAAGGCCAATCCAACACCGCCTGCGGGCAAATCAAACAGGTCGGTCGTGTAAATGTTCAAGTCCAATGTTGCGAGCTTCGAGGTAAGCAGATCTCTCGCTTTCAGCGTCGCGAAATCGATCAATGGGGCGTTGGTTGCGAACGGCACACGGAAGTCAGTGAATGGATTGAACGGGGTCGTCTGTCCGATAAAGGACGACGAGGTGGGATCAAAGAGCGGGTCGGCCCCGTTCAGGATCCGCTCGAAGCGCGGACCATTGACGTCCACAATCTGCGAAATCTGCTGGATTTGGCTGTACATGAACCCCGCATCGTAGCCCCAGCTCCCGTCAAACAGCTTGTCGCCTTTCACGCCAACCGTGAAACGCTCGGCGATGTTTTCATTATCGATGAGGCGGTTGCCGAAATCGGCAATACGCGCGCGAGTGCCGCCTGAGATGATCTGCTCAAACGGATTGAACGGGTTGAATGCGGTCGGACTGATCCCAACTTCCGCAGGAGTCGGGGTGTGCGGAGGGGAGATTCCGCCCGGAAACGGATGATTTGGCGGTACGGAGATCACAAAAGACCCCGGG
>QHOQ01000211.1:2371-2723 GCA_003219355.1 Verrucomicrobiota bacterium | reverse complement strand
ACGTTTTCGTGACGGACGCGCTGGCTTCCTTCCCCTGGTGAATTGTTAAGTCGCTCAGGATCAAAAATTCTTCCAACTCCTCCTTGTCGATCTTGGTTGTAACATCGGAGTCCGAATGCAAAACAACCGCCGCCTCCAGAGCAGTCCCGATCAGTTTCTCCTGACGTGCGCGCTCAATTGCCTGCCCGATTACGCCGCGCAATCTGAGAAGCTCCGCCACCTCAGCGCTCGCTTTATCATGCCGACTTTGGGGTTCCGGAAATTCTTGCAGATGAACCGAACCGCCCGCTTCTGAGTACCGCCATGCTTCCTCGGCGGTGAAGGCGAGAACCGGCGCGAGCAATCGGCAGAG
>QHOQ01000211.1:1736-2356 GCA_003219355.1 Verrucomicrobiota bacterium | reverse complement strand
TCCGGCGCGTCGCAATACATCCGGTCTTTGGTGATGTCGACGTAGAGGCTGCTCAGATCGACCGCGCAAAAATGATTGAGCGCGTGATAGACCTTATGAAACTCGAACGCTTCGTAAGCACCTCGACAATCGGCGGTCACGTGATCGAGTCGCTCCAGAATCCAGCGATCGATTAGTGTTGCGTCCTCGGGGACTGACTGGCGACCGTGGTCATCGACGCCGCCTATAGCATGGTCGTAAAGATTCCCGAGCAAGATGCGTAGCGTATTTCTGATTCGCCGGTACGTGTCGCCGAGACGCGTGAACATCTCTTCGGAAAAAGGCACGTCGTCGGTGTAATCGATGCTGCTGGCCCACAGCCGCACGAGATCGGCGCCATGGCGGTCAACGAAATGATCGGCCGCCGTCGGCTTGTCGTACGTTCCTGATTTTGAAATCTTTTTCCCGTCAAGATCGACAACAAATCCATGTGTCACACACATCTTGTAGGGCGCTCGATTACTGAGCGCGATGCCGGTCATGAGCGACGATTGAAACCAGCCTCGATGTTGATCGGTTGCTTCGAGATACATGTCGGCGGGATCGCGCAGCTCAGGACGAAGGGCGCAAACGGCTTGGTG
>QHOQ01000211.1:0-1717 GCA_003219355.1 Verrucomicrobiota bacterium | reverse complement strand
ATTGTGCCTTCCGGCAGATCGAGCGTGCTGGCAAGATCGACGTCGTTCAATTCGAACCAAATGTTCGAGCCGCGCTCGCCGACGAGATCGGCCAGTTTGCGGATAATTTTCGAATCGAGAATCGCTTGCCCATCCTTCGAATAAAAGACTGGGAGCGGCACACCCCAACTGCGCTGGCGCGAGATCACCCAGTCGGGACGCGATTCGACTGTCCCGCTGATTCGATTCTCGCCCCACGAAGGAATCCATTTGACGTGTTTGATGGCACGGAGCGCTTTGCCGCGCAGATCGTCGATGCGAATGAAGAATTGTTCGACGGCCCGGAAGATGATCGGGGTTTTGGAACGCCAGCAGTAGGGATAGGAATGATGGAATTTTTGTTCGCCGAGGAGCATTCCGCGCTCGCGAAGCAAATTGACGATGTCGGTGTTGGCGTCGAAAACGTATTTGCCGGTTAGATTTTGCAGACTGGCTTCCTCAGTGAAACGTCCATGATCATCGACTGGCGATAAGATCGGCAATCTGTTCGCGCTGCCCAAAGCGTAGTCGTCGGCGCCGTGGCCGGGTGCCATATGTACGGCTCCAGTCCCCGAATCCATGGTAACGAAATCGGCTGTCAGGACGATTACTTCGCGATCCAGGAAGGGATGTCGCGCTTTGATCTTGTCGATTTTTGCGCCCGGAAATGATTCAAGCGGTTTGCCGACAGGACCCAGCCCTGTCACCGCAGAAAATTGCGAAACGAGCTTGTCCGCGATCAACAGATTCTCGGAAGTACCGTCGCGCTGAAATTGCTGCACAACATAAATTTCCTTGGGATGAACAGCGATGGCGAGATTGGCCGGCAGAGTCCATGGCGTGGTTGTCCAGATCGCGATGCTCGCCTTGTCCTTGAACTCGCCACTTGTGATTGGAAACTTGACGTAAACGGCGGTGTCGTCGCGCTCCTGGTATTCCACTTCGGCTTCGGCGAGAGCGGTCTGCGCGCCTGTGCTCCAAAAGACCGGCTTCTTCGATTGATAGACCAGACCTTCCTCAACGAACACGGCGAACGCGCGCAGGATTTCCGCTTCGTATTTGGGGTCCATCGTTAGATAAGGATTTTCCCAGTCACCGAAGACGCCGAGTCGCTTGAATTGCTCGCGCTGGATGTTGATAAATTTTCGCGCGAACGCTTCCGATTTTTTGCGGACTTCAAGCGGGGAAAGGCCACGGGATTCTTTCACCACTTTATACTCGATTGGCAGACCATGGCAGTCCCAACCCGGGATATATGGCGCGCGTTTGCCCAGCATGGCTTGCGATTTCACCACGAAATCCTTGAGGATTTTGTTCAGTGCTGTGCCCATGTGGACGTCGCCATTCGCGAATGGTGGCCCGTCGTGCAGGACAAATAACTCTCGATCTTCGCGTGCTTTCTGAATTTGCTGATAAAGACGCGTTTCCTCCCACATTTTCAGCATTTCCGGCTCGCGCGCGGCCAGGTTTGCCTTCATCGGAAAATCTGTTTTCGGAAGATTGAGCGTCTCTTTATAATTTCGATTCATCACAGGCAGTGCGATGCTACGTAACATCCGCAACTGTCCAAATCAACGAAGCGACGCCGTCATATCAGGACGTATGCCACATTTGACGAGTCAGTTCTCGCACAGAAGTCGGACTTTCGCGTGAAATGAAGAACCCGGAACAAGAAAAGGTGTCACGGATTTTTGTTCTG
>QHOQ01000177.1 GCA_003219355.1 Verrucomicrobiota bacterium | reverse complement strand
GCCGCAAACCGCAGCGCTTCCGTTATTGGGACAAGGGAAACATAGCTACGATTGGGCGAAACAAAGCGGTCGCTGATTTAAGGTTCGTGCACCTCAGCGGTCTCCCGGCCTGGCTGGCGTGGCTGTTTGTGCACATTGTTTTTCTGGTCGGTTTTCGAAACCGGCTCCTTGTGCTCTTTCAATGGGCATGGGCCTATTTTACCTTCGACAAGGGCGCGCGTTTGATTACGCGCAATTTTCAGTCGGAACAGAGACCGCCGGCCTGAAAACAGTTAACTATTTAGTGATTCAACGTTAATCGCAGCGAGCCTCTAATTCGCTAAATGGGAAAAAACTTAAGGATCGCAATTGTCGGTTCCGGCGCTATCGGGAGTTATTACGGCGCGAAACTCGCATACGGCGGCAGCGATGTTCATTTCTTAATGCGCGGCGACTTAACTGAATTACGCAGCAACGGACTCTCTGTTCGCGGCCAAGGTGAAAACTTCCGGGTTGCGAACGCGAACTGCTACAATTCGACAAGCGAAATTGGCGCATCTGATCTCGTTCTCATTGCCGTCAAAGCAACCTCCAACGCCGATCTTGTCGATCTTATCCCGCCGCTGCTGCATAAGCGCACGATGTTGCTCACGTTGCAGAATGGTCTGGGCAACGAAGAATTTCTTGCCGGGCACTTTGGCACGGAACGCGTGCTCGGCGGGCTCTGCTTTATCTGTTTGAGGAGAACTTCACGCACAGAAGTCGAACGCTACGATTACGGCCACATCGTGATTGGCGAATATGAACGCGCGCCGCAATTGCGGACACGAGAGGTGGCGGCGGAATTTACGCGCGGTGGGGTACAATGCAGCGTCGTTGAAAATCTCGCGCTGGAGCGATGGCGGAAATTAGTCTGGAACATTCCATTTAATGGATTGTCGATCCTGGCCGGCGGAATCGATACCGCCGCGATTCTTCGTGATGCAGATCTGCGCCAGACAACGCTTGGCCTGATGGAGGAGGTGATCGAGGCCGCGAACAAATGCGGATATTCGTTGGAGCGCTCTGCCGCTTCTCTGCAAATAAAGCGAACAGAAGCGATCGATGCGTACAAGCCATCCACGTTACTGGATTGGGAGGCAGGCCGGCCGCTTGAGATCGAACCGATTTGGGGCGAGCCGCTCCGCCGGGCCACTGCGGTTGGCGCGAGTGTGCCGCGTTTGGAAATTGTTTATGCCCTTCTAAAATCTTTGGGCGAAGCAGGACACCGGAACAAATCAGCGACTAACATCGCCAATCGTTTATCATGAGGCGCGGTCGGACATGCGCTACGGTTCCCCAAGTCACCGTCCACAACTTGCAACGCGCCGTTCCGATCGATCTTGTCGATCTTGAAAATTTCGCTGGGGAAGCACTGCGCCGTTGTCTGCAACTGCGCAGAAACAAACTAACCGAGCTGACAAGACTGCGTCAGATTTCCATTTTGTTTATCTCTGATCGACGCATGGCATCGTTGCATCGACGATTTCTCAAGCAATCTGGATCAACAGACGTGCTGACGTTTCAACACGGAGAAATTTTTATCAGCGCAGAGACGGCACGCCGGCAAGCTCGCGCCTTTGAGAATTCATTGGCGCGTGAGCTGCGACTTTACATTGTGCACGGACTCCTGCATCTGCAGGGCCTCGACGATCGTAGCGAGGCCGATGCGCGGAGAATGAAGGCAACCCAGGAAAAAATTCTCGCTGCCACATCGTAAGGAAAGGTTGCTGCTACTCTGGGCGGTGTCGGCGATGGCGGCCCGCAACGCTCTACAATACGTGGGGTCGGGTTTGAACTGAAGGTGGCGTATGTTAGCCTTTTCGATATGACCGAGAGCCACTTTGGAACGAGGTGGCGGCGGAAAAACATCGTGACGGTTATGAGGTTTTCTGTTCCGAAAAATGCCGGGCCGTCGACAGTTGATGCCCCCACGGTCGAAAAGGAAACGCGTTCGAAAGAAGACGTCGATCTCCCATGGCAAGTGGTGGTGCACAACGATCCCGTCAATCTGATGAGTTATGTGACAATGGTGTTCCAGCGGGTCTTCGGCTACCCGCGCGAGAAAGCCGAGCGCCATATGCTGGAGGTGCATAACAACGGGCGTTCAATTTTGTGGAGCGGAGTGCGTGAACGTGGGGAGCTTTATGTGCAGCAATTACACGGGTATCTCCTGCTCGCGACCCTCGAGAAAGCCGGTTGATATGGAGATTTGCCGACGCAACGACTACATCGAGATCTCAGAGCTCGATCCGTTTCTTGCCGAACTTCTTCGACAAATCCCAGCCAGCACTGATCCAGAGGGCGTGTCCGCTGCCGAACAGCGCCTCTTCAGCCCGCCGGCGGCGCCGGACGAAATTGAAATCTGCGCGGAATGGAAGCTTTATGTGAAGCCTGAGTTACGGCGGCTCTTTCAAACCGCGACGGAAACCGTCGCGGCAGATCTCGAACAACTGCGGGGGAACGAGAAGGCGTTCGCTAACCGCACCCTGCGCATTCCGTCAAAACACGCCGAAGCGTGGTTAAGTGCACTCAATCAGGCGCGGCTCGTCATTGCCGCGAAATACGATTTCACCGATCGCGAGTTGTGCGACCATTATCGCTCACCGATTGGATCGCGGCGGGACTTGAGTTTATTCCAGGTAAACTTCTATGGTTTTCTTCAGGAATTCATCCTGCGTGAACTGGACGGTTGGGACAAAAGATCCGAAGGCTAAGTCTCTTTTCGTTCTCGCACCATTGACATGAGCCGATCCTTAATCGCAGCGGAAGCTTTTGCTGGACGCAGGCTTAGGGCAAAGGCTTCATGCAATGCGTAACATTTTGTGATGAAATCTTCCGCTTTTTGGCCGAATTTTTTGCGCGCTTTTTCAAATTCCTCCACCTCCTCAGGCTCGAGTGCGCCAATAACATAGAGTCGCGACTGGTTTTGGAATTGCTCAAAGTTCATCTTTCAGTTCCTTCAGTCCGTCATAGATTTTTTTAAGCCCCAATTCAAGCCGCGTCTTCACGGTCCCCAACGGTGTATTCGTTTTTGCGGCGATTTCGCGCTGGCTCATGCCCCGAAAAAATGCAAGATCGATTGCCCGCTGCTGGGCCGGTGGAAGCCCGTTGATTACTTTGCGTATGAGAGTGCGCGTGTCGCTCAGTGCGATTTCTTCTTCGGTGGCATTATGCACCCAAGCGTCGGGTTGCTGTTCAGTTTCACTTTGCAGCCGTTGTTCCGCGCGAGCGTAAGCCTGTTTCTTCCGCAGACCGTCAATCGCCCGGCGGCGCGCCAGCGTCACCATCCAGCCGAGAGGTTTTCCTTTTTGCGCGGAGAAATTTCTCGCCTGGTTCCAGATCTCCATAAAGATTTCTTGCAAAAGATCGTCGGCCTCAGCTTCGTTATGAATCACGCGCAGAATCAATGCTTTCAAAATCCCATTATATCGGTCGTAAAGTTGGGAAAGCGCATCGGGATCTTGGCTTTGGATCGAGTGCATTAACTCGAGATCAGTCGGAGCTCCCGGTTCGAGTTGCGGAGGAGCAGAGAAAGGCCGCGTCTTCCGTTTCGGTTTGCGCCGCGCTTGTTTTTTTGCTTTTCGATGCATGCCAAAATCGAATTCAGCTGCCCAACGCACGTTGGCCAAATTGTAAGCGGGAATGGATCGAGCGCGAGCCAACCATTCGGGTCTCTAGTCTGGGCGAGCGACCTCGTCCAACGCTTTCGAAACACAGCGCTCGGATCGGCAATTTGGAGATGAATCCGTTCTATTCACGATTCGCGATAAACCTTGACCCGCGATTCGGGACATTAATACGCTCTGCCAATGATTCGCCCAGGATGTTGAACCCGCCGATTGCGTTGCGCGGATTTGTGCGGCAAAGGTTAGCGACATGGGGCAAGAGCTGAGTGATACGACTGTCGATCCGCTTTGGTACAAGGACGCGATCATCTATGAATTGCACGTTAAGACGTTTTGTGACAGCGACGGCGATGGGATGGGCGACTTCCGTGGCCTGATCGAAAAGCTCGATTATCTCGAGGAACTCGGCATCACGGCTATCTGGCTCTTGCCATTTTATCCCTCGCCGCAACGTGATGACGGTTACGACATTGCTGATTATTTCGACGTCAATCCAAACTTCGGCTCGCTCGCTGATTTCCGCGCATTTCTTGATGCGGCGCATCAGCGCAATCTGCGCGTCATCACGGAACTGGTGATCAATCATACATCCGATCAAAATCCGTGGTTCCAAAAATCGCGCCGCGCCGCGCCCCGCTCACCCGAACGCGAGTTCTATGTCTGGAGCGACACGCCGGAGAAATACAAAGATGCGCGGATCATCTTCAAAGATTTCGAAACCTCTAACTGGGCTTGGGACCCGGTCGCGAAAGCCTATTACTGGCATCGCTTTTATTCCCATCAGCCGGACTTGAATTTCGACAATCCGGCCGTGCTCGAAGCGCTCGAGAAGGTGTGCGATTTCTGGCTGGCCCTCGGTGTCGATGGACTCCGTCTCGACGCCATCCCTTATCTTTACGAACGCGAGGATACAAGCTGCGAAAATTTGCCAGAAACGCATGAGTACCTCCGCAAGTTACGGGCGCATGTCGATGCAAAATTTCCCAACCGCATGCTACTCGCGGAAGCTAATCAGTGGCCGGAAGATGCGGTCGCTTACTTTGGCAAGGGCGACGAGTCGCACATGAATTTCCACTTTCCGCTCATGCCGCGGATGTTTATGGCGCTGCAAATGGAGGACCGGTTTCCGATCATCGACATTCTCGATCAAACACCGTCGGTTCCGGACAGCTGCCAATGGGCCATGTTCCTGCGCAATCATGACGAGCTGACGCTCGAAATGGTGACCGATGAGGAGCGGGATTACATGTATCGCGTCTACGCCACCGACCCGCACGCACGTATTAATCTTGGCATCCGCCGGCGGCTCGCACCGCTGCTCGCGAACAGCCGCCGCAAAATCGAGTTGCTAAACACGCTCCTTTTTTCCATGCCCGGCACGCCGATCATTTATTATGGAGATGAGATCGGCATGGGCGACAACTTTTATCTCGGTGACCGTAACGGTTGCCGCACCCCGATGCAATGGAGTCCCGACCGCAATGCTGGATTTTCAAGAGCCAATCCGCAACAGCTTTATTTGCCGATTACGATCGATCCGGAATATCACTACGAAGCGGTCAACGTTGAGAATCAGCAGAAAAATCTCTCGTCGCTGCTCTGGTGGATGCGCCGTGTCATTGCGATGCGGAAAAATTTTAAGGCGTTTTCGCGCGGCTCTCTTGAATTTCTCCATCCCGATAACGCGAAGGTTCTCGCGTTCCTTCGCAGGTATGAGAAGGAAACCATTGTCGTGGTGGTGAATCTCTCACGCTTCGCGCAATCGTTAGAGTTGGATTTGTCGCGCTTCGCCGGCTATGTGCCGATGGAAGTCTTCAGTCGCAATCTGTTTCGCCCAATCAAAAAATCACCTTACGTTATCACCCTTGGTCCTCATGCGTATTACTGGTTCGCATTGCAAGCGCAGACCAATGGCCGCCGCGTCTCGAAAAAGCACGTTCTGCCGACGATCAACGCGCCGGCCGAGCTTCATACCTTGTTGAACGATGGTCGGCGTGCGCAGATCGAGCAGGTAATTTTGCCCAATTACATCCAGACCTGTCGCTGGTTCGGCTCCAAAGCGCGGACTGTCCGCGATCTTAAAGTAGTGGAGCAGCCAGCCGTCTCAGCAGAAGCGGATGGAGCGCGCTTTTGGTTCGTGGTGGTAAGCTATGTCGATGGTCCTACGGAAACTTATGCCCTCCCGGTAAAGATTGCGTCGGGTAACGCTGCGCGCGCTGTCTCGAGGAGCGCGCCGCACGCGATCATCGCGCGTCTCGCAGGTGCCGAAGAAGCCATTCTGTATGATGCCGTGTGGGACGCGAAGTTTCGTTCTCAATTATTTGAGGCGATCGCCCAACGGCAGATTATGAAAGGGCATGCGGGCGATCTCGTCGGCATCGCGGGTAAGGCACTGACGGCGGATTCTTCGGTCACCTTGGGCGAATCGCAAGTTTTGGGTGGGGAGCAGAGCAACTCCTCAATGCTCTTTGACAACAAATTCTTCCTTAAACTCTATCGGAAACTCGAGGATGGCGTGAATCCCGACGTCGAAATAACCCGGTTCCTTACTGAGCGCGCCAATTTTTCCAACGTGCCGGCTTTCGCCGGCGCGCTGGAATATCGTCACGAAAGATTCGAACCGACCATCGTCTGTCTGTTGCAGAACGCGGCCATGAGCGAAAGTGACGGCTGGGCACTAACGTTGGACGCGGTTGGTCGCTATTACGAGCGTGTGCTTGGCCGCAAAGCCGATCTCCAGAGTCAAACCGCGCCGCCCGGCTCACTTCTCGACGAATTGATCGGCGGCGTTTATCCTGAAAAAGCAAAGCTCCTCGGGCAGCGCACGGGGGAATTGCATCTCGCGCTTGCTTCAAACAGCGATGATCGCGCCTTCGCGCCTGAGCCTTTTAATGCGATGGCGCAACGGTCGGTCTACCAATCGATGCGGGCATCGCTGCGGCGGGCGTTTACTCTTCTCGAAAAGAAACTGTCAGACCTGCCGGACGCGTTTCGAGAGGAAGCAAAACAAGTTCTCACCGCCGAGCAAAAAATCCTCGAGCAGGAAAAACGGCTTCTTGACCGTCGTTCCAATGCTTCAAAAATCCGGATCCACGGCGATTATCATCTCGGCCAGGTGCTTTACACCGGAAAGGATTTCATCATTCTCGATTTCGAAGGCGAACCGGCGCGGGCGCTTGGTGAGCGGAAGCTAAAGCGCTCGGCTCTGCGGGATGTGACGGGCATGATGCGCTCGTTTCAATATGCCGCTTATAGCGCGCTCTGGCAGCCAGCCATGCGCACCGAAGATGTCCCCTTCCTCGAACGCTGGGCCGATCTTTGGTATCGCCAAATAAGCAGCGTTTTCCTGCAAAGTTATTTGAAAACGGCCTCCGGCGCGATCTTCGTCCCACAAAACCCTGACGATCTGCAAATCATGCTTGAAGCTTATTTGCTCGATAAAGCTGTTTACGAAATCGGCTACGAACTAAACCATCGACCCGACTGGGTGGTCATCCCCGTCCGCGGCATTAAACATATCTTAAAATCAGCTTAAGCGATTCAAGAACGACAGAATTCTGGGTGCCTGTATTGCTTTCACAACGCTACATCTGTTAATTGGAAGTTGAACTCGGAGTGGAAAAGGAAATTTTTATGAATCAACATCTCGACAAGATCGACAATGACATTGCGGAGAAACATCTGTTGAAGCATCCGTTTTACCTAGCCTGGACGCGAGGCGAGTTAAGCAAAGAGGCTCTCACGGATTATGCGCGGCAGTATTATTACCATGTTGCAGCGTTTCCGACTTATCTCTCCGCCGTGCACGCTAAGTGCGATGATCAGGCAACGCGAAGACAGTTGCTCGACAACTTGATCGATGAAGAGAAAGGCTCGCCGAATCATCCCGACCTTTGGTTGAAATTCGCCAAGAGTCTCGGCGTCTCGCATATCGATGCACAGAACACAGAAAAGTGGCTCGAGACCAAAAATCTAATCGACGCGTTCCAATCAGTTTGCG
>QHOQ01000176.1 GCA_003219355.1 Verrucomicrobiota bacterium | reverse complement strand
AAATTCCGGGAACCAACTCGTTCATGTATTTGTCGTGCATGTAATCCTGGTCTTGCGGATCTGGGCAAACGAGCCCGACTCCTTCGCGCGAAAAAACCTTCGGGTAAAAAGTTCCCTGCATGGTGTAGCGCGTCCCGAACAAGGCTAGCCGTTTTAGCTTCCGCGTTTTGGCCGCTGCGCAAGTGGCTTCGACAATGCTGATCAGTGGAATCGGGGACTTTGGCGCTACGTCGTCGAACACGACGTGAGGCGTATTCGCAGCGATCAATCCGAAATCTGCGCCTGCGCGAGCGAGCTTCGGGATTTCTTCGAGCAAATATTCGGCCATGCCGGCAAGGTCGTTCGCAGCCATGAAATCGAGTCCTTTCTTCAGATCAACGCTGTTAATGATGAATTGCGGATAACTCCCATCGGACTTCCGTGTCCGATAGAGTGCAATGATCGTCCGGTAATACTCGATTGTGCTTTCCGGTCCAACGCCGCCGATAATTCCAAGGGTTTTCATTTCTTTGTTACATTCTTAGAGGTGATCCATAACCTCTCTTTTATCCATGAAAATTAGATCGGCGTTCGGCTTTGTCCTCATCATCGGCATCGTAAATTTCTTTGCTGATCTCACTTATGAAGGCGCGCGTGGGATTGTCGGGCCGTTTCTCGGTTCGTTAGGCGCGAGCGCGGCAGTTGTCGGCTTTGTCGGCGGTTTCGGCGAATTGATCGGGTACGGATTGCGCTCCGTCTCGGGATATTTCGCAGACAAGACTCACAAATATTGGCTCTTCACGTTCGCGGGTTACGCGATCAACATGCTCGCGGTTCCAGCGCTGGCGCTCGCCGGACAATGGCCGGTCGCAGCCGTCCTAGTCGTTGCGGAACGCACCGGCAGGGCCATTCGAAAACCGGTTGTGGAAGCGATGCTCTCGCATGCCGGTCGCTCGATCGGCGCCGGCTGGGTCTTTGGACTAAACGAAGCGCTCGATCAGGCAGGCGCGACTATTGGACCGCTGCTCGTCGCATTAATTCTTTTCCTGAAGGGCGGATACCGGACTGGTTTCGGTGTGTTGCTTGTTCCGGCAGTGCTTTGCCTCGGGATTCTGGTGGTAGCGCGACTCTTGCATCCTCGTCCGCAGGACTTGGAAAAGCAGCCAGCACACCTTCTCGAGCCGGGACGTCTGGCACGGTCATTTTGGATCTACCTCGGAGCAGGTGCACTCATCGCTGCAGGTATCGCGGATTTTGCGCTGATCGGATTTCATTTTCAAAAAGCAAGCATAGTCTCGCCAAATCTGATTCCAGTTTTTTATGCAGTCGCGATGGCAACCAGCGCGCTCGCTTCGCTGCTCTTTGGCCATTTATTCGACAAATTCGGCGGCAATATTGCGCTCCTCGCGTTTTTTATATCCGCGGCGTTTGCACCCTTTGTTTTTCTGGGTAGCTCGTTTTTCGCGCTCCTGGGAATGATCTTTTGGGGAATCGGGATGGGGGCGCAAGGTTCGCTCCTCCAGGCAATGTTGACCGGGGTAATTCCGGCGGAAAAGCGGAGCACGGCTTTTGGCTTGTTTGATACCGGTTACGGGATTGCATGGTTTCTGGGCAGCGTGGCTATGGGGTTGCTGTACGACAAATCGATCCTGGCGGTGGTAATCGTTTCAGTGTTGCTCCAACTTTCAGCTTTGCCGGTGCTGTTTGTCGCAAATAAAAGCCGCCAAGTTTCATAATGGATCCTTACGCAAGACCAAAGGAGCGCAAAGTTGGTGCGCAGCGCCCGAAGATCACGCATTTGCCGAAGTCGATCGAAACACGGACACGAAGAGAACGGCAGGCGGAGAAGCAAGCAGTCGCGGCTGAGCGGCGCGCCATCAAAAAATCCGCGCGGCGCCACTTGAAACAACAACTGATCTCCGATTTGGAAGAGGCGGATTGAATCTGCAGATCCCCGCGAGTGCGCCTACAAGGTTTACGCTTCCCCATTCAAGGTCGCTCATTAGAATCGTCACGTGAAGACGATCACCAAATTCCTTTGCGCTTCCCTTTTAATTGTCGTCGCGTGGCACGGCGTCTCTGCGCAGTCGCCCGCTGGGCGAAGTCCGGATATTTCGAACAAGGCGCTGATCACCAAATCGGCGCCTACCATAGACGCCACGGCATTTAAGAATCAGAACGTGAAGACGGCAATCGCGGCATTGCACAAACTGGCGGATGATTATTACGCATGGCGCAACGACAATTACCCGGTTAACAGCAGCGACGCCGGCCTCCACACATGGGATGATCGGCTCACCGATTATTCGTCGGCGAAGATCGACGAACGCGCAAAGTATGTCCATGCGCTGCTCGAAAAAGTGCGCGCGATGAAGATTGAGAACTGGCCGAAAGACGAGCGCATCGATGCGATTCTTTTCCGTGCCCAACTCGAAGACATCGACTTCGGAAATCGGGTTCTGAAATTCGAGCGAACCAATCCACAAGTGTACACCAGCGAATGCACGAACGCAGCTTTCTCGTTGCTGAAAAAGGAATACGATACACTGCGGAATCGTGCCCGCGCCGCGACAGCGCGGTTGAAGCAAATGCCGGCTTTGCTCAAGCAAGGTCTAGGTAATTTGCACAATCCGGTAAAACTTTACGCTCAGCTCGCAATCCAATCGGCGCGCGCAATCGATCCGCTTTTAAATAAAAGTCTCATGGCGCTCGATGTAGATCTTGCGCCTAACGAACATGACGACCTGGTTAAAGCGCGTGATGCCGCGCTCATTGCGCTCCACAATTACGCCGACGAACTGGAGAAACGATTGCCAAAGATGGTGGACTTCGCGCCCATGGGCGAAGCCAATTACAACTATTATCTCAAGCACGTCCTGCTTTTGCCGCTTGACGCCGCGCAGGTGGAAATGATCGGCCGCGCGGAACTGGCGCGTTACCGGGCACTAGAAGCGCTCCTACCCGATCCGAAACTGGCCGATCCCGATCCGGCGCGCAGCGCGAACATTCCACCCGATCAGGCGTCGTTTCTAAAAGCTTACGAGAGTCGCGAACAGGAAATGATCAAGTTCATGAAGGAGGGCAACCTCGTGACGCTGCCGGGTTATCTCGGCCCATTTCAGATTCGGCAATTGCCCGACGCCTTCAAACCGACCAGTCCCGGCGGTTTCATGAATCCGCCCGGTGTTTACGACAAGGATCCGACTGGTTTCTTTTTTATCCCCACTTACAATCCACAATCGAAGAACTTTTACATCCGCGCGGCGATTGAAGATCCGCGGCCAATTCTTGGACACGAGGGGATTCCCGGACACTTTCTCCAACTCTCGATCGCGAATCACTTGAACGATGAGATTCGGCGCCAGCACCAGGACACCGTGTTCGTGGAAGGCTGGGCGCTTTATGGAGAAGAGATGTTGATGCGCACCGGTCTTTATCCGAACAACTCGCCCGCACAGGGACAGATACTGCGGTTATCGCGCTACCGGTCTGCGCGGATCGGTGTGGACGTAAATCTGCACACCGGACGATGGAGTTTCGAGCAAGCCGTAAAATATTTCATGGAGGCCGGCGGCCTCGACCGCGAAGCAGCGGAGGGCGAAGCAGCCGGGGCGGCTTCAAGTCCCACCCAAAAGATCAGCTATATCACCGGCAAATGGCAGATTATGAATCTGCTCGGCCGTTACAAAGATCGGCAAGGCGACAATTTCCGGCTCGGCCAGTTTCACGACGATCTGATCAAGAACGGCAGCCTGCCGATCTCAGTCATTGAATGGATTCTGCTCGATGATCCGACCTCGATAGAGAAGGCACTCCGATAAGAATCCTCTATTTATCGATTGGCATACTCGATCAGCGAAACCGATTATATTTCTTCAAGAGCTCTCGTAAGCGATCGCGAGGCAGGGCGTCGACACGATGATCGTCGCGGCCCGTCATGCCGCGGTTATCAACGAGCGCGTTGACGATTGCTTCTTCAGTGGCTTGAACGACGCCTGTAAAGATCGGGTCCATCAGATCGTTAGGGATTGTCTGCACGTTGTGCATTAGCTCATCCGGATTGGCGACATTCGGGTTCGCGGTTGAAAACGCGAGAAACAAATCGCCGGAGCCGTTTCCGGAAACGCTGCCCGTGCGCGCAAGGCCAAGCGACGCGCGACGTGCGAGACGTTTGAGTTGGTGCGGTAAGAGCGGCGCGTCGGTCGCAACCACGATGATGATCGAACCCGCTTCTTCCTTGTAAACTTCGCCTGGAATTTCTTTGCCAATCGGAACACCGGCGATCGTAAGTTGAGATCGACGGCCACAGTTCGCTTGTACGATTACACCGACGGTGAAGCTGCGGGCGGGCGCGTCTTTCTTTTCCTTAATCTCGATCCTGCGCGAAGCGGTTCCGCTTCCGCCTTTGAATTCGTAGCAAATCATCCCGGTTCCGCCGCCGACACTCCCCTCCTCGATCGCGCCGCCATGCGCGGAGTCCAGCGCTTGAGCGATGTGCTCCGCTTTCACATGAAAGCCGTTAATGTCGTTAAGCCAGCCGTCCCAAGTTTCGGCAACGACCGGCAGACTCCACCAATAACCGGTCGTGTCCGCAGCGCCGTGTTGAATTCGCCACGCGATGACTGCATCGCGCGCGACGCCGACGCTGTGTGTATTCGTGATCACGATCGGACCCTCGAGAAATCCACTTTCTTCGACCCACGCCGTACCCGTCATTTCGCCGTTGCCATTAAGGCTGAATACACCGGCGTAAACAGGATCGTTCAGCGAATCATGCCCACGCGGCAGAATCGCCGTGACGCCAGTGCGCACGGGGCCTTTGCCGACATCGAGTTTTCCCTCGCCGTTGATTAGCGTGGTGTAGCCAACCTCCACGCCAGCGACATCGGTAATGGCGTTGAATTTTCCCGGAGCGCCCTCAAACGGAATGCCGATATCCCGGGCACGGATTTGTTTGCTCTCAATTGCCGGTCTCGCCGGCGGAGATTTTTGCGGCTCGCGGGCGGAAGAATCGAGCACAGTTACGAACACGAACAGGAGCACGAATCGGCAACCGCATACAATTCTTGAGTCCATGGACAAACAGGACTTATGGGACACACAGGATTGAAATCAAAAGAAATCCTGGTGCTCTCATATTCGTGCCTATTGGTGTCCATTCGTGGTTAGCCGATTTTCTGTTTTCACGTTTTGCTCAAGCCATTTAGATTGACCGCGTGAGTTACGAAGTCTTCGCGAGAAAATATCGGCCACAGACCTTCGATGACCTGGTGGGGCAGGCCCATGTTTCGCGCACGCTCAAGAATGCCGTCGCGCAGAACCGGCTTGCCAATGCATATCTGTTTGTCGGTCCTCGCGGAATCGGCAAAACATCGACGGCGCGCATTTTGGCGAAATCGCTCAATTGCGTCAACGGTCCGACCGTGACGCCGTGCGGTATGTGCGATAACTGCCGCGAAATCGCCGGGGGCAACAGTTTTGACGTGATCGAGATCGATGGCGCCAGCAACAACAGCGTCGAAGACGTACGCCAATTGCGTGACAACGTTCGTTATGCGCCGGCGAAAGGCCGTTACAAAATTTATCTGATCGACGAAGTGCACATGCTGTCTCCCGCAGCGTTCAATGCGCTTTTAAAAACGCTCGAGGAGCCGCCGGCGCACGTAAAATTTATTTTCGCGACCACCGAGCCGCAGAAAGTTTTGCCGACAATCCTAAGCCGGTGCCAGCGTTTCGATCTGCACCGCATCCCAGCAAACCTGATTGCACAACACCTGCAATTCATCGCTGGAAAAGAAAAACTTACCCTGGAACTCGCAGCTGCGCATGCGATCGCACGCGGCGCGGAAGGTGGGTTGCGCGATGCGGAGTCAATGCTCGATCAGCTCGTGGCATTTTGCGGGGAAACAATCAAAGAGACCGACGTGCTGAACATCTTCGGATTTACGGGAGAGCAGACGGTTATCGATCTTACCGGACGGATTTTGCGCGGCGAGACGCCGGGCGCACTCGAACTCCTTTACGAGCAATGCGAAAGCGGCAAAGACATGATGCGACTCATGTCGGACTTGATTTCTTACCTGCGAGATCTGCTCGTTTTCAAGGCAAAGCCAGATGCGCTGAATGAAGACGCCGACGCTGATTTGCAAAAATCGCTCGCTGCACATGCGCAGCTGATTGTGACCGACCGCTTGCTCGAGCTGATCGATCAATTTGCCGCCGCCGAGGGCCGAATGAAGTGGGTGCCGAATAAAAAACTTCATTTCGAGATCGCGATCATCAAAGCGATACAGAGCCTCGGACAAACAACGCTCGATGAAGTAATCGAGAGTTTGAGCGCATTACGCGACGGTGGGAGGGCGCAATCTGTAGCTAGCATCGATGATGCTGTCCGTAAGGAATCACCGGCGAACAAAGCTGTAGCCGGCAGCAGTGGTACTGGACCGGCCGGAATCACCGATCTCGGCTACAGCAAAAACGCGCGTGTGGCGGAGTCGCCTTCAAAATACAAAGGGGCCGAAAAAAAAGTCGATATCGATCCTGCGCGGGTGTGGGAACAGCTCAGCGCAAAGATTCCATCGCAAAAAGCCTTCCTGCGAAATTCCGCAGCGGCGGCCCACGTGCTCGGAATCGAAGGGCGTAACTTCCAGCTCGGTTTTTCGCCTGATGAGAAGCCACTGATGGAAATTTTGGGCACACAAGCTAACCGCAAATGTCTTGAAACGCTCCTGCGCGAAATCACCGGAAAAGACTGGACCGTAAAACTCAGCGTAAAAGACGAACTGCCTTCCAAACACATAACGACCTCAGAAAGCGGCAGGGGTTCTGGTTCTGCGGATCTTAAAAATGATCCACTCATTCAGGAAGCCCTTGAGATGTTTAAAGGTGAGATAACGTCATGACTCAACGCCCATGAACTTGAACAAGCTCATGAAGGAGGCACAGAAGATGCAGGAGCAAATGGCCAAAACGCAGGCTGAGCTCGAGAAGAAAACCGTCGAAGTGAACGCGGGCGGCGGTAAAGTGAAGGTGACAGCAAACGGCGCCGGCGATATCATCGCGATCAAAATCGACAAAGAAGTTGTCGATCCGAATGATGTCGAATTTCTCGAGGAAATTGTTTTGAGCGCGGTAAAACAGGCAGTCGAGCAGGGAAAAGCCCTCGCGCAATCGGCGATGAGCAGGATAACTGGCGGATTGGGGATGTGAAAAGAATGACGAAGCGGAAACTTAGTAAGCCGTTCAAGCTTCGTCATTCCTCATTCGTGTCTGGCTCGTGAAGTCGCGCGTCGCCCGCGCCCTTTTATGTTTTTCGTAAACACAAACTTCGCGCACACCTAAAATCGACATCTTCTCCGCCAAGCGATCGAAATTCTCGCCGAGCTGTGCGTGTGAATGCGCGTCGGATGCGGTCGTAAATGGGATTCCTTTCCCCACGGCGAGTTCAACAATTCGATCGCCCGGATAAAGTTCATTGACCGGTTTGCGCCAG
>QHOQ01000175.1 GCA_003219355.1 Verrucomicrobiota bacterium | reverse complement strand
CGAACGGGCGGATTTCTCGTTAGGCCAATAAGCCACTGGTTAAACTGAAATGAGCAAGCGCGAAGAAAATCTCTGGCAGGGCATTGACGCTGACGCGCGGAACGCACTGAACACCCGTGATTATAGCGCCGCCTCTTTCGCGCAGGAGCTTTCGCAGCGAGGCCTGGACGGCGGCGAACTTGTCGCGGTGGATCGGAACCAGCGCGAGATTAAGGAAGCCTGGATCCCAGGCGTGGAACTTTTTTCACGAAAAATCCATCCGCAGCGTCATCGCGGATCTTTCGGCGAATTTGTCCGACGCGACGAAGGGATTCTTGCGCAGATCGGCCTTTGGCCCAAGCAATGGTCCGCCGCGCGCATGTTTGCGCAGACCGCAAAAGGTTTTCACGTGCATCCACCCAGCATTCCCGACGGCGCGACGGCAGCCGATTGGTTGCGCCGACTGTTCATCGATGAACCGGATAACTACTCGCTGCGCCGGTATGATGAGGAACAGTGGGACGTAATGTTTTTTCTGCAGGGACGCGCTGAGACGATTCTATGCGACGTACGCACCGGTTTTCCCAAGGGCGTTATGCGTTTCTTTGTCGATGGCGATAATCATCGCAGTAGCAATAACATCGGTATTGTCATCCCACCCGGTGTGGCGCACGCCATTCGCGCGGAAGGTTCGGAGGATGTGATCATGGTTTATGGAACGACCACGATTTTCACGCCTGAGTTCGAAGGTCGGATTGCGAGTGAGATCGAAACGGCTGAGTTGCCGCCCGGCTGGCGCAAGTTCCTGAAGTGAGGAATCGAAGCCAATCTGTAGGGGAAGCAGTTTGCTTCCCGAGTTTGTGGCCGAGACGCTAACAGCGTCTCCTGCAGCTCGCACAATGAAGCGAAGCTTCGATCCGACCGTTTTGGAAATGATGGATCGCCCGCAGCCGGTCTCCACCGAGCTAGAGCGCGATCTACAGCGTATTCGGCAACTCAATTGCTGGTTCGGAAGCTATCGCTTGGTTCTGAGGTTTATTCGCCGCTGGATAAAACCGGGCGGGCGTCTGCGCATTGTCGATTTCGCCACTGGATCGGGCGACATTCCGCGGCTCATCATTGATTATTCGAGATCGATTGGCGCACTAGTCGAGATCAACGCAATAGACCGACAATCGGCCACGCTGGAAATCGCCCGAAAATTGAGCGGCGATTACCCGGAAATTTCATACATCGACGCGGACATCCTGGAATGGAATCCCGCGGCAGCTCATGACATCGCGCTTTGCACCCTCGCGCTTCATCACTTCAGCGAAGGAGACGCTGTGAAAGTTCTGCGGCGCTGCAATGAGGTGGCAAAAAAATTTGTCCTCGTATCTGATTTGCGGCGTGGATTTTTTCTCAAGGCCGGCGTTGATGTTTTGACAGCGTTTGTCTTTCGCGAACCAATGACGCGTTACGATGCGCGACTTTCCGCAGCGCGCGCCTTTTCATTTTCTGAATTCAATGACCTGGCCAGGCGGGCAAGATGGAAAAATTTCGGGCACAAAGGATTTCGATTCGCCCGACAGGCAATCTGGTTGGAAAAGAGCGATAACTAATTCCCGGGATAATGAATCGTCTGCTTCAGTCGAAGGATGACGCAAACAATCCTTGAGTTGTCCCATCTGAAGCTGTAAAAAAAGTAACGTCCAAGCGGCAAGCTCTTATGGCGCTCTTGAAACCAGACCCGACGTTTTACCCGTCACCGCGACTGGCCATGCAGGCGCCACCAGAGAAATATGCGTTCGTCGCGGGTCTTAATCCTCCGGGTAACAAACTCAACGACGCGCTGTTGGTTGTAGACGTTGATCCTGACTCGCGTACATATGGCCGGCAGATCGGCGAGGTTATAATGCCGGAGTTTGGCGATGAGCTGCACCATTTCGGCTGGAATGCGTGTAGCTCGGCGCTTTGCCCGTATGCGCCGCACCCGCACGTCGAGCGTCGTTACCTGGTTGTGCCTGGCCTGCGCTCGTCGCGCATTCACATCATCGACACAAAACCCAATCCGAGAAAACCGAAGATTGTTAAAGTGATCGAACCAGAGGAAGTTTTCTCTCGCGCTAATTATTCGCGTCCGCACACGATTCACTGTGGACCGGAAGGCATTTACGTCAGTGCATTCGGCGCGCCCAATGGTGACGGCCCGGGCGGCATTTTCATGCTCGATTGCGAAACGTTCGACATCCTGGGCCAATGGGAAATGGACCGCGGCCCGCAATTTCTCCACTACGATTTCTGGTGGCATCTGGGTTTCGACACGCTGTTAAGCAGCGAGTGGGGCACGCCGAACATGATTGAAAGCGGATTGCAGCCGGACCTGCTTCTGGCCAGCAAATACGGTCACCAAATGCACGTTTGGGATCTGCGCCGACGGCGCCATATCCAGGCGCTCGATTTGGGCAAAGAGCAGCAAATGGTCCTCGAGATGCGTCCCGCGCATAACCCGACGAAGGCCTACGGCTTTGTTGGCGTCGTGGTTTCGCTCAAGGACTTGTCTGCGTCGGTTTGGCTCTGGCATCGCAACGATGGTGCGTGGGATTTAAAGAAAGTAATCGAAATTCCAGCTGAATCCGCCGACTCGGCGATGCTACCGCCGATGCTCAAGGATTTTAAAGCAGCACCGCCGCTGATATCGGACATTAATTTGTCCCTCGATGACAAATTTCTGTACGTTTCCTGCTGGGGGACAGGAGAATTCTTGCAGTACGACGTGTCCGATCCATTCAGCCCGAAAAAGACTGGCTCAGTGCGTATCGGCGGAATCGTCAATCGCACGCCGCACCCGAAGAAACCAAGCCAGCCGCTGGCTGGCGGACCGCAAATGGTGGAGGTGAGCCGCGACGGCAAACGAATCTATTTCACGAATTCGCTTTACGCCGCGTGGGACGAACAGTTCTATCCCGACGGCGTGGGCAGTTGGATGGTCAAACTTGAGGCTGGTCCACAAGGAGGCATCAGCTTTGACAAAAACTTTTTCGTTGAGAACAGCGATTATCGTGTTCACCAGATCCGCCTCGAAGGAGGCGATTCTTCGAGCGATTCCTTTTGTTTTCCGTGAGTGGGCTCTGGCCCTGGCTGACGCTATTCGGATTAGGCGCGTTTCATGGGATCAATCCAGCGATGGGATGGTTGTTTGCTGTTGGACTCGGATTGCAGGAACAGAAGCGCATAGCAGTTCTTCGCGCTCTGCCACCGATCGCTCTCGGGCACGCGCTTTCTATCGGGATCATCATCGCGGCGGTTCTCCTGGCTCGGGTCACCGTGCCACCATTCGCTCTAAAAGTTGCTGCTGCTGCGGTCCTATTTGCTTTTGGACTGTATCGTCTCTTTCGCTCACGTCACCCGAACTGGGTAGGCATGCGGGTCGGTTTCGGCGATTTAACTCTTTGGTCTTTTGTTATGGCATCGGCCCATGGCGCGGGTTTAATGCTAATTCCGCTATTTCTTAAATCATCCCCACAGACGCGTGCACCACACGCGGGTCCGATGGCCTTGCACATGCACCCGACCTGCACCCTCGAATTCGCTAACTTCAACACGCCTTCGCTGCTGACGAGTTCAGTTGCCGTCCATACCTTGGGCTATCTTCTGGTAACTGGCTTGGTAGCGATGTTGGTTTACGAGAAGCTCGGTGTCGGAATGTTGCGCCGCGCCTGGTTCAACCTGGATTTGTTCTGGATGCTCGCGCTGATGATCACTGGCATATTTGTCCTCTTACTCTGAGTTGGCCCTCGTCGATCAGCGCCGTTTCGTAATTCGCGCGTTGCAGGCAATTGGGTGATGATCGGTGCGTGAAAATTGCGACCACGATCAAAGATGCTCAGTCGCAGAAGCGCTCAAAACCTCGTGTGCTCGTGCCCACGATGGGAGCTCTGCACAAAGCGCACCTTCGATTGATTCGGGTTGCGCGTGAGCACGCCGGCACCGATGGCGAAGTGGCCGTGAGCATCTTTGTGAACCCGCTCCAGTTTGAACCGGGGAGCGACTATGAGCGATATCCACGTCCGGAAAAAGCTGATGAAGATTTTTGCCGGGACGCAGGAGTCGATCTTTTATTTTGCCCGCCGGTTGGGGAAATGTATTTTGGTGATCGCTCCACATTTGTGGAGGAGACTTCTTTGTCGAGTGTGCTTGAGGGCGAATCGCGACCGGGACATTTCCGTGGTGTCTGCACCGTGGTCGCGAAACTTTTCAATATTCTTGCGCCTGACGCCGCGGTGTTTGGCGAAAAAGACTTTCAGCAGCTCGCGATTGTTCGCCGCATGGTGCGCGATTTGAATTTCAAAATCGACATCATCGCTGTTCCGACAATTCGCGAGAGCGACGGACTGGCATGCAGTTCGCGCAACCGATACTTGAACGTGGAGGAGCGAAAACAGGCGACAGTTCTACGAAAAGCCGTGATGAAAGGAGCCGCGATGGCGGGTAACGGCGAAACTTCGGCCGTGCGAATTGTTTCTGCAGTTCGCGAGATAATCGGGAAGGCCCCGCTCGCCCGTATCGAGTACATTGACTTTGTTGACGCGGAGAACTTGCGACCAATCGAAGTCGTCAGGTCAAATTCGCTGCTGGCGCTTGCCGTTTTTTTCGGCAAAACTCGTTTGATCGACAATATCCGCCTACCATGAGGGATTACGATTTTGTTGTAATCGGCAGCGGTATCGCCGGGCTGAGTTTTGCGCTGAAAGTAGCAAAGGATGGTCCGGTTGCGGTAATCACGAAACGCAAAGGCGCCGATACCAATACTGCCTGGGCGCAGGGCGGGATCGCGTGCGTGACCAGCGATGAAGACTCATTTGAACTGCACGTGCGCGATACGCTCGAGGCCGGCGCTGGTCTTTGTGACGAAGCGGTCGTGCGCACGATTGTGACCGAAGGTCCCGAGCGCATCCACGAGCTGGCAGATCTCGGATTACACTTCGATGAACGCGAGGTCTCAGGACATCGTGAGCTTGATCTCGGCAAAGAGGGCGGTCATTCGAAGCGCCGGGTCCTGCATGTTCAAGACGTAACCGGAAAGGAGATCGAGGAGACTTTGCTGCGCGAGCTGGGCCGACAGTCACAAGTCGAGTTATTAGAAAATCACATGGCGGTGGATTTAATCACCGCTGCCAAGCTCGGCTTCGCAACGGAAGACCGATGCCTCGGTGTCTATGTCCTCGATGAAAAAACTGGAGACGTAGAGACTATCCGATCGGATCGGATCGTGCTCGCGACCGGCGGTTGCGGCAAAGTTTATTTGTACACAACCAATCCAGATATCGCGACCGGGGACGGTGTGGCCATGGCGTGGCGGGCAGGGGCAGAGATCGCAAACATGGAGTTCATCCAATTTCATCCCACCTGCCTTTTTCACCCGCAGGCGAAATCATTTCTCATTTCAGAAGCCGTGCGCGGCGAAGGCGGCATCTTGCGCAACAATCGCGGCGAAGATTTTATGAAGCACTACGATGCGCGTGGCTCGCTGGCGCCGCGGGACATCGTGGCACGCGCGATCGATGCGGAAATCAAGCGTTCGGGCGCGAAATGCGTATTCTTGGACATCACGCACAAGTCGCCGGAATTCGTCCGCGAGCGTTTCCCGCACATTTACCAGACATGCCTGCGATTCGGCATCGACATGTCGAAACAGGCGATTCCAGTGGTGCCGGCAGCGCATTATCAATGCGGCGGAATCAAAACGGATGTGAATGGCGCGACGACTTTGCCCGGGCTGTACGCGATAGGCGAAGTTGCGTGCACTGGATTGCACGGAGCAAACCGCCTTGCGAGCAATTCGCTGCTGGAAGGTTTGGTGGTGGCGCATCGCGCGTCGGCTTCCGGTGTGCGGACGCGATCGGCCTCGAAACAAAAAATCCCGTTACCAGAATGGGAATCGGGAAATGTGCAAGATGTAGATGAACTGGTCGTGATTTATCACAATTGGGATGAGATTCGACGCCTGATGTGGGATTACGTAGGAATAGTGCGCACCGATAAGCGGCTACAGCGAGCCAGCGCGCGGCTGCGAAATCTTCAGCGCGAAATTCGTGAGTTCTATTGGAACTTTAAGGTTTCGGTTGATCTGTTGGAGCTTCGTAATCTGGCGACAGTGGCGGCCCTCATCGTGGACTCCGCATTAAGCCGACAAGAGAGCCGTGGTCTTCATTACACCATCGATTATCCCGAAATGAAGGACCGACAATTTAAGCATGAGACCGTTCTCAGTCGCGGATGAATGCGAGAGACCAGCCCCCTTTACAACGATTCAGAGTCCGCGCGGGGCCTGTTTTGATATGGAAAATGCCTTGCCTAAATGCACGACGTCAGATAAAGGGTGGCGGTAATTTACGGATGAAGAGACTTTTATCGGTTTGTTTGGCTTTAGTGATAGTGGGCGCGACTAAAGGCGACGAACAATCAACTTCGCCATACGCGACTGCCGCGGATTTTGCGAAGTATGCGATGAAGCTCCGGGAGCAGGCGCTGCTTAAAGTTGAGCCGCAAGTTTTTGTGCCAACAAGTTCGCGACCTGCGACACAACGTTTCCCATGGAAAATGAATATCGTGACCACGGTTTTTTGGGTTGGGGAACAAGCAGGCGGAAACAACCCGGTGCCGAATTACCGGAGCTCGTGGGATTTCAATTGGACGACTAATTACGGCGGCTTCGATACACCGGACCCCTCGGCGCGACGCAATTACATTCCGGTGGCCTTTATACCCCACCAAAATCCATTCTACTGCGCGCTACCGTACAACGATGTCACCCACGGTCAGTTCAAACCAGAAGCTCCGCTCGTCATCCCGTGGTTCAAGCAGGTCTACACAGGGCCCGGCCAATCGGTGTGTAAAGATCATTGGATCGCAATTCGCAAAGGTAACCGCACTTGCTACGCGCAGTGGGAAGATTGCGGTCCATTTCGCACCGATCATTTCCAATACGTTTTTCAAAATGAGCGGCCGAAGCCGAACCTCAACCATGGGGCTGGATTGGATGTTTCTCCAGCCGTTCGCGATTATCTCGGCTTGGCGCCAACCGACGTGACGGATTGGCAATTTGTCGAAGTTCGCGATGTGCCTGCCGGTCCCTGGCGAAACTACGGCGAAAACAATCACTTCGTAATTGCCCGGCGCCAAACCGAGAAGCGCCTGGTCGAGAAGATTTCGGTAAGCGCGAAGAAGTAGACGATCGCTGATATTCTTCGGTCTGTAAGTAGCTAGCCGCTTGGCGAGGGAACTGCCGATGCTGACGGCAATGGAGTAATTGTTGCAGGAACGCTCCCGTGTGTTCTCGGCGACGGCGACGGCGACGATGGTTCAGGAACTGCCATGTGAATCAATTCCGAAACGGTTACGAATCTAAAACCTTTTGCCGCTAGTGCATCGAAAGTTGACGGCATCGCTTCGATTGTTCCCGGGTGAATGTCGTGGGATAACACGATTGAACCAGGCTGCGTTTCTTTGAGAATGCGATTTCGTACTACGGGCGGCCCGGGTCGTTTCCAATCGTACGGATCGACGTCCCAAAGAATGACTTGATATCCGAATTGATCGTGAATCCAACGTTTTTGGCGCGCCGTAATGGATCCATAAGGTGGTCGCAATAAAGTCGGCCGTGCGCCGGTGGCGCCTTTGATTGCCTCGTCGGTTCGCTGCAATTGGCCGCGGACGCCGTCATCCGACATTTTGCCGAAATTAGGATGCGACCAGCTATGATTTCCAATTTCATGGCCCTCGCGCGCGGCCCGTGCGACGACCTCAGGATGTTGTACAACATTTTCCCCGATTACGAAGAAAGTTGCCTTAATGCGATGAGCCGCGAGGATGTCCAATAGTTTTGGGGTAAGCGTCGCGCTCGGACCGTCATCAAAAGTCATTGCAATGTACGGACCATCGACATGGACTGAGCTGAACGTGATGCTCGATTCCGCCGGGGCATTCCGGCTAACCTTTTCTGGATCTTGTGATGCAATTGTCGGTTCCGCTCGAAGCTGCGTCGTGACGAGGCTAATAAAACAGAAGAAAAGCAGACGGGACGCGGACATGAGCGAACGTGGCGAATCGGAGTGTGTATCTAGCAGAGGCAACTAGCAACGCAAGGCGTGTAACCGAAGACGTTGAAGCATGGAGAACTTGCCAGCTCCTCCTGCGTTGCCGCAAAGATGGATGCGCGCTCAGCCTTTGCGCAGTTTTTCTAACTGCGCAATGAACGCTGCCAGCCCGTCGGAGAAGTAGCCGTCGTACTGCCAAACCTTCTGCCCGTCGCCATTGAGCACGACGATTGTGGGAAATCCTTCAACCCGGTACTCCTGCGCGAGCTCTTGATTCTGTTTTCTCAGCTCGCTGTTTTGCGGTTTCGTGCGTGGGAAATCAACTTCCAAGAGCACAAGATTCTCGCGCGCGTAATCTTTAAACTGCGATTGTGAGAGAACCTCCTTGTCCAATTTCTTGCACCAGCCGCACCAGTCCGAGCCGGTGAAATCGAGCAGCAGAAATTTGTTGCTCGCCTTGGCCTCTTGCTGTGCTCTTTTGTAATCGTTGAGCCAGCCAGATTCTGCGTCGGCGTACGCCGCGGTGAGTGAAATACAGGCCGTAGCCGCCAGAAGAATCAAACCATGCTTGTTCACACTGCTACCTTTGACTAGACCAAGCTCCCGCGCAAGGACGGCAAAACGAGCCGTCCGTACGGCAACGATTCCCCAATGTTTATCCGAAATAGCCCGGCGCGGAAACGCCGGGCCATAAGCGGATTGTCAGATCTAGCGCAGATGCCCAGAGACGAGTTTAGTCATCTCGAACATGCTCACCTGGCTCTTGCCATTAAATACCGGCCTGAGTGAGTCGTCCGCGTTTATCATTGTTCTTTTCTTTTTGTCCTGACAACCGTGCTTCTTGATGTAGTTCCAAAGCTTCTTTGTAAGCTCGGAGCGTGGTAGCGGCGTAGACCCGACAATGGCAGAAAGCTTATCGTCAGGCTGAACCGGTCTCATGAAGGCGGGATTCGGTTTGCGTTTGGAAGGTTTCTTTTTGGTTTTCGGCATAGAGGCTCATTACCGTTTCACTCGCGCGAGGGCAATACTAATTTTGGCGAAACGAAAAAAATCTTACTAAGCCGTTCGGCGGACGGCCAGCGCCGCTAAATCATCTGGCAATGCATCCTGACCGTTTTCTGGTGCCGCCTGATTTAATATGCCTCTGAGCAGCGCCTCGGCGTTGGGCGCAGAGCGATCGAGCATTTTCTCCAGGAGCTGTGGAGTTAAGCGCAGCCGTTCGCCTTTTGCTGCGCCGAACAAACCGTCCGTATAAAGGAGAAACGCGTCGCCCGAGTCAAGATCGACAATCGTTTCTGTAAATTCGGGGTGTTCAATCAAACCCAAAGGAGGAGCGACCGAAGCGATCGACCCAGTCCCGCCGCCCTGCCTCGCGATCAGGACCGGAGGGTGCCCTGCGCCTACGACAGTCGCGCGTCCGGTCGCGGGATCGACAGCGACACACATGGCTGTCATAAAAGAGCGGCCGCCAAAAATGCTGCGAAAATCGTTGTTCACTGCTTCCATTACCCTTGCGGGGGTATCGTGCTCGACGCTGCCATGATGAAAAAGAAGTTTCGCCAGCGTAGTCAGCAGCGCAGCGGCGGCGCCGTGGCCGGTACCATCGGCAATCCAAAACAAGATCCGGCCATCTTTCATGCGCAGCCAACCATAGATATCGCCACCCACTTGGATCACAGGGCGGTAACAGGCGGCGACTTCCCAGCCCGCGATGGTGGGTGGCTTTTGTGGAATGAGGGACTGCTGAGTCAATTGCGCGGCAGCAAGGTCGCGCTCAAGATTCCGGCGCCATTCTTCGAGCTCGTCATTTTGCCGTTCTAATTGGCGCCGCATCGAGCGCAACCGAAGCTGCGTCTCAATTCGCGCCCGCAACACCGCAGCGTTAACCGGCTTCGTCACAAAATCATCCGCCCCTGCTTGCAAGCAACGCACTTCGCTTTCCTCGCTTCCGTGCCCTGTCAACATGATCGCGGGAATTTGCGCGATTGCCGGATCCTTATCCGAGCGAAGGCTTTTTAGCACCTCAGTGCCGTTTAGCCCGGGCATATCGAAGTCAAGAAGAAGAAGCGAAGGTTGCTGGGCGCGAATAAGTTCTAATGCCTCGGTTCCGTCCTCGCACTCGCGACACTGGTGCCCTGCGGACGCCAACAGTTGCGCTAGGATTTTGCGACTCACCGCATCATCATCTACAACTAAAATCTGCGCACGGGACGTCTTCCACATCTCTTCTTTGGATTCGGATGAAAACCGTTCCGCCATTGTATTCTAGTCGATTTTTGCCAATGCATCGACGAGAAAACGATTTAGTGATTGGCAACAAGGTTCGATGCAGATAGCTTTTGCGCAGCATTCCCAGTTTATGAAATTTTCACTGTTGCTTGCCTTTCTCGTCGCCTTCTTCCTTTCCTCATGTAGTGAGGAGCCGCCGCCGCAACCTACCCGTCATCCCGCCGCGAATTACCCGCCACCGCAGACCG
This sequence comes from Verrucomicrobiota bacterium, assembly GCA_003219355.1. GTDB lineage: Bacteria > Verrucomicrobiota > Verrucomicrobiia > Chthoniobacterales > UBA10450 > Udaeobacter. The sequence goes on along the minus strand of QHOQ01000175.1, from coordinate 4,141 downwards.
AAGAATATCCGCCTCAGCAGCAGCCGTTCAATCCGAATGGACCTGTTCAGCCTCAAGGTACGCCCCGCGAGACGGGCGCAGCTTCGCCTGTTCCAACGGCTGCGCCCACGAAAGTAGCGAAGGGAGATTATCCGTACGGAATTCCTGTTCCTGGCAAGCCTCATCTTGTGGAAAGTCCTTTTTCACCCGGTAAATACGTGGACGTGGAAGGATTCCCTCCAGGAACAGAAGTGAAGGATCCCTACACGGACAAAATCTTTCTCGTCCCGTAATTGCGCTAACTTAAAAAAGCTCTGGATTTTGCCTCCTCGCAGGAGAGGGACGCTGGACAACTCGGTCTTATATCCGATGCTGATTTTGGCGCGCGAATGAAGCGCTCGCTCCGCCAAAAGATTTTACAATTCGCCTATGGAACTACGGATCAAGCGGGCCCCTCGAATTGACATGGAAATTACCGTTCCGGGCGATAAAAGTATTTCGCATCGCGCGGTGATCATTGCGGCTTTGTCCAATGGTGTGTGTACCCTGGGTGGGTTTCTCGCGAGCGAAGATTGCATGCGCACCGTCAACGCAATGCGCGCTTTAGGTGTTAAGATCGAACAACCTGCTCCAGACAAGCTGATCGTCCACGGAAAAAAGCGTGTACTCATGCCGCCCAAAAGGGAGATCAACTGCGGAAATTCTGGGACGACGATGCGGCTTCTTGCTGGCCTGCTCTCCGGACAGACATTTGAGAGCCGCCTCGTTGGGGACGCTGGGCTCTCTCGACGCCCTATGGATCGCGTGATCGCACCGCTTCGTCAGATGGGTGCAAACATTCTCGCGGAAGGTCCGGAACAGACGCCGCCAATCCGCATCCGTGGCGGCTCCTTGCGGGGAATTCACTATCGGCTGCCGATTGCGAGCGCTCAGGTAAAAGGCTCATTGCTCCTAGCGGGTTTGTTTGCCAAGGGCAAAACCACTGTCGAGCAGCGCTCAATCACTCGAAATCATACTGAGCTGATGCTGAACTATTTTCTCGTCCGCACAGCAAAAGATGGTGGTGGCAATATCAGTGTATTCGGTGACCAGGTTCCGGAATCACGTGATTTTAGTATTCCGGGCGATATTTCCTCCGCGGCTTTTTGGTTAGTCGCCGCCGCGGCGCAACCGCGAGGCCATCTTCTGGTGCGCGATATCGGTTTAAACGATACCCGGACGGCGTTACTCGGTGTCTTACTACGAATGGGCGCGCAGGTGCGAGAAGCCGTCGAAGAGGTAGATCAGCTTGAACCGCGCGGCGTCGTTGAAGTTACAGGTGCCGCGCTCAAAGGTACCGTGATTCAGGGTAAAGAAGTTCCGCAGCTCGTTGACGAGCTGCCAATACTTGCGGTGGCAGGCGCCTTAGCAAATGGCACAACGATCATTCGCAATGCGCAGGAGCTGCGCGTCAAAGAAAGCGATCGCATTGCCGCGATCGCGCACAATTTGCGCTCCATGGGTACACAGGTAACCGAAATGAAGGATGGCCTCGAAATTCATGGTCCGGCTGCCCTACACGGGACGCGCGTAGCGAGTTTCGGCGATCATCGCATCGCGATGGCCTTTGCCATTGCGGGCCTCTTTGCCGACGGCGAAACGATTGTTCAGGATGCCGACTGCATTCGGGAATCTTATCCGGGGTTTGAAGCCGTACTCGAAGAGTTCACCAATTCGAAACGGATGCAGATCAGCACACCAGTCATCGGTTCACTGACTCCTGCTCCGGTCGAGGAAGCCTGATCGGCAAGCAAGCCTTTACCTGCGTATCTCCGCAGGCTTGCTCTGCATCTTCCCGACACACTACTTTCAGGACATGCGGAAAGATTTCCATCGTGTTGTCGCTATTGATGGTCCGGCCGCGTCCGGGAAGAGCAGTGTCGCCCAAGAGCTTGCCGGGCGACTTGGGTTTGCCTATGTGAATTCGGGTGCGATTTATCGTGCGATCACCTGGCACGTCCTTCAAAAGGCGATCGATCCTGGCGACACCGCGCGCGTTGGGCAAGCTCTCGAGTCCATTAAGATCGCCTGCCGTCTTGAGAATGATGACTCTCGCATCTTCATTGACGATGCCGATCCAACTGATTGCTTGCACGAGGACCGCGTCAATGAAGCTGTTTCCCACGTAAGTAGGATTCCCAGTGTCCGTGGAATTGTCGTTCGGCAAATGCGCGATTACGCGCGCAATTATGACCTAGTTGTCGAGGGCCGTGACATCGGTTCGGTGGTTTTTCCAGGCACGCCCTACAAATTTTACATCGACGCATCGCCCGACGTGCGCCTCCAGCGACGCGCTGCCCAAGGCCAGCGCGATGAAATCGCCGCACGCGATCTTGCCGATTCTTCGCGGCTCGCCTCGCCGCTCATTGTCGCGCAGGATGCGCACGTCATTGATACGTCCCATCTCACGATCAACCAGGTCGTCGGTGAAATCATTGAACAACTGAAGCTCAAAGGGCTGGCGCTTTAACGCTTCGATCCATGAATCCCTACTACTGGCTCGGTTACCATCTCTCGCGCTTGATCGGTCGAGTATGTTTTCGCCTTCGGATAATTCATCGGGAGCGTATGATTCAAACAGGTCCGGTGATTCTGGCGATGAATCACCAGAGTTACCTCGATCCACCACTTGCCGGCATCGCATGCAACCGCGCGATCTATTTTCTCGCGCGGAAGACGCTGATGGATGTGCCGCTGCTCCGCTGGCTCTTGCCAAAGCTGAACGTTATCCCCGTTAATCAAGAGGGAATCGACCGCAGCGCGCTCAAGATGTTGATTCGAGTTCTGAAGTCGGGAAACGCAGCGTTGGTTTTTCCAGAAGGTGCGCGGACGCTTGACGGCAACCTGCAGCCTGCTCAGCCCGGCGTGGGACTCGTGATCGCAAGGACGCTCGCCCCGGTCATCCCAATGCGGATATTTGGTGCGCACGAAGCTCTGCCGCGTGGAGGAGGCGGTTTGCAATTCGTTCCAATCACGGTTGTCGTTGGAGAGCCGATTTTTTTTTCGGAAGCCGATCTCCAATCCTCAGGCAAAGATCTATACGGACGACTTAGTCAACGCGTCATGGACGCGATCGCCGCGTTGCACTTGAATTAACTGGGTTTGCACGTGCACGCTCGATGTCGATACTTTAGGGATGAATTCACCGCCGCCAGCTCGCGACGCGCCCCCATCGTCCCGAGTTCCAAAGCGCGGTGTAGTACTCATGCTGGTAATCGTTGTCGCAATACTGCTGCTGGCGCTTTACGCCAATCTCCAGCATTTTCGGCGTGATCAGGTCGAAACTGTAATCGTGAAACCCCCACCTTCGCCATCGGCGCCGGTGCGGTGAGCTGTTCCGTCGACGTCACCGCTCTTAAGTCCCCTTCGGTCGAATAACGAAAAGAAATCATGGTCCTCGCCTAACAAGAAAAGATCTTTTTTCCCCAGATCGCTTTGCCGTCACCGTCGACCACGCCGTAGCGAGCCGGAAGTTGGTCACGCGCTGTGGCTAAGATCGACGAGCGAATTTGTGGGTTGCGCGGCGAGCTTGCGGGCGTATTCGAGCGTGTCGATGGAATCGACATTTTTGTCACGCCGAATCGCTTTGATCCGGGGGAATCGCAGGGCAAGTCCACTTTTGTGCCGCGAGCTTGGCTGGATTGAATTAAACGCGACTTCGAGCACGATGTCCGGTTTCACTTCCCGATAACGGCCACGATCGATAATCGTGTTTTGTTTGAAATGCTCGGTCAACTCCGCGATCTCTGCGTCGGTCAATCCGCTGTAAGCTTTGCCGATCGGCAAAAGGTCGCCGGTGGTTTCGTCCCGCACAGCAAATGTGTAATCGCTCAGGACGTTGTTGCGCTTGCCGTGGCCCAGTTCTGCGGCGACGACCACCACATCCAGGGTGGCTAGCTCCTTCTTTAGTTTGAACCAGAACATCCCACGGCTCCCTGGTGAGTAAAAGCTTTCCGGATCCTTGATCATGAGACCTTCGTTTAAGCGGAGGCGCGCCTGCTGAAATATTTCCTCAGTCTCAGCTGCGGAATGTGCTGGGAGGACTTGGGCTGTCTGAAACTGCCGCGGTAGTTGCAAGCGGCCGAGCCATTCGCGCCGCTCGCGCAACGGTATTTTCAGCAAG
>QHOQ01000174.1 GCA_003219355.1 Verrucomicrobiota bacterium | reverse complement strand
GTGGCGACGCGCTGGGCGAAAAGCGCGCTCGCTTCAGAGTGTGGCCGCGCCCCAACTGCTTTACCAGTGTCGTGCAAAAGTAATGCGAGATAGAGAACAAAGGGATCATCGAGCTGCTCGAAAATTTTGCGATAGGCCATAAGCTTGGGATCATCCGTTTCCAGAACGGCATCCAGCTTGTCGATGCAGACAAGCGTGTGTTCGTCGGCCGTATAACGATGCAGAAATTCGTGTTGCACCAGACAGGTCAGCTGGCCGAATTCGGGAATGTATCGCCCCAGGAAATCGACGCGATGCATTGCTCGAAGGACGCGGCCGACTTCACCCTTCCGCGACAGAATCGCTCTGAAGATTTCGCGTGGCCCACGCGCGTATTGATATGTCCGGGTGACTTGCTCGAGGCTTCGGCTCACCAAATCCGCCCCCTCCGGACTTAGATCCAGGACGTATTCCTGGATGAGTTGAAACGCTCGCATCATCTGCTCCGGATCTTTCCGGAAAAGATCGCGTCGATCCGGATGCAGTTGTTTATTGCGAATAAAGAACGATCCGCCAACCGGAGTTTTGTCCGGTCGTATCAATGGAAGAAAACTGAAAAGAGAACGGGTCCTGCTCGTGACATGGCCGCTTACGAATTGCGCGGTAATACGTTCGGTCACACGGAAGATATTTCGCGTGTGCTCGAAATAATCTCGCATAAGCGCCTCGCTCCGGAGCTGCCCGTTGCCAAGAGAATAGTTTAATCGTTGCGCGATTTGTTCCTGCAAATTGAGATGCAGAATGTCGGTGGCGCGTCCTGTGGCATAGTGCAAATCCGTGCGCAAGCGCAGAAGAAAATCGTAGGCCCTCTCGATTCGCCGTTGGTCGGTTTCGCTCAGCCAGTCTTTGCCAACAAGTTGGTTTGTGCTCAGCGAGCCCTCTTTGAAATACGTCATCCAGAGGAGATTTTGGTAATCGCGCAGTCCGCCACATCCGCTCTTCACGTGCGGTTCCTGGAGGTAGACGCTGTCGCCGAATTTCTTGTGCCGAGCGACTTGATCTTGCATCCGCATTTCGACGTATTCCCGTTCGTGGCCTTGCACGCATTTGGAACGAAACTGCTCCCGAAATTCTCGCGCCAGCTCTGCGTCGCCTGCCAGGAAACGCGACTCAAGCATTGCGGTCTTTGTCAGCATGTCGCGATTGGCCTGCGCGATCGCTTCTTTAATCGAGCGAGTCGAATGTCCAACCTTGAAGCCGCTATCCCAGAGCAAATAGAGAACTTGCTCCACCATTTCCTCAATCTGAGGCGAAATTTTCTTTGCTCCTTGCCGATGCAGAAGCATGACATCGATATCGCTAAACGGATTCAGCTCGCCTCGGCCGTATCCACCCAGGGCAATCAGTGCCAGCGGACCACTGGACGCCTCTGCGGGTCGCGTAGTCGTAGACGCTGCTCCAAAGACGTACCGTAACAAAACATCGACAAGATCGGCACGGTGCGCACAAATTTCACGGCCGCCATGACCAGCCTGGTGTTTCAGGCGCAGGCGGTGTTCTTCGACTTTGAGAAACTTTTTGTAAAGCGGGAGGACTTCAGTCGGGCGTCGTGCACCTGTAGCGGCAAGTTGATTCTCCGCGTGCGCCAGAACTTGCTCGAGATGACGAGATGCCACGATTTTGGATTGTCGATTTCGGACCGCTGCTTTGCAAACGGCGACATCCGCCGACAAATCCAAGTGCGAAATCCGCTTACAGTTCGATCGCGTAACGCCGCATTTTGTTGTAGAGTGTAGGACGCTGGATGCCGAGAAGTTCCGCTGCTTTCTTCTTGTTACCGTGACATTCCGCGAGAGCCTGGAGAATCGTGTTGCGCTCGACGTCATCGAGGCTTTGCACACCGGTTCGCGGCGGAACGCCGCGCTCTGCTTGCTGCAGCGCTGTGGGCAGTTGAATTTCGGCGGGTAGCTCTTTCACGCCGATCGAGTCCTGCCGCGCCAGGACAACCGCGTATTCAATCGCATTTTGCAATTCACGAACATTCCCCGGCCACGAGTAATCGAAGAGCTTTTGAAAAGCATCTGGCGCGATCTCCGGTTCGGGCTTTTTCAATTGCCGGGCAAACTGCCTTAGAAAGGAAGAGATCAGGGGCGGGATGTCCTGCTTGCGATCCCGGAGCGGCGGCACTTCGATTTGAAAAGTGTTTAATCGATAATACAAATCAGAGCGCAGACGGTTCTCGGAAAGCGCCTGCGGGACAGGATAATTGGTCGAAGCGATCACCCGGAAGTCGGCCTTCATCGTTTGCGTGCTTCCGAGGGGCCGGTACTCACGCTCCTGCAGCACGCGCAAAAAGCGCGTCTGCAAATCCGCCGGCATGTCCGATATTTCGTCCAAAAAAAGCGTGCCACCGTTCGCCGCCGCGATCATCCCCGGAAAATCGTTCATCGCGCCGGTAAACGCCCCTTTCACGTAACCAAAGAGTTCTCCCTCGATCATGGTTTGCGGAAACGCGGCACAATTCAGCTTCACCATTGCCTGCCCCGCGCGCCGGCTGCGCGCGTGGATCACGTTCGCAATCACTTCCTTGCCGGTGCCGCTCTCGCCTACGATGAGCACGTTTGCGTCGGAGGGCGCCATGGCATTGATCAGTTCTTCGATCTGTTGCATCTGCCTGCTCATAAAAATAGGCGCCCGCGGCGTCTCGGCGATTTCGAGACGTTTTTCGAGTTGCTCCGTTTTTTCTCGAAGCGTCTCCGCCTCTCGCAGAAGCAATTGCTTTTCCAACGCTTTCTCTACCAGACTGAGCAATTCTTCAGGTGCGTATGGTTTGCTGATAAAATGGTAAGCTCCGCGCTTAATCGACTCGATCGCATTGTGCAATGAGTCGTGCGCTGTCAAAATGATGACCGGCATCTCTGGTGAGTCGATCTTAATGCTATCGAGCGTTTGCAAGCCTTCTGCGTCCGGTAATTGGAGATCGAGCAAAACGAGCGAGGGAGATTTGGTTTTCAGCAGCTTCAATCCTTGGGAAGCGGTGGGCGCAATGTCGACTTGATAACCATGACGCTGGAGAAGCGCCTCCAGTGTCACGAGAATCGGACGCTCGTCATCAATAACCAGGATGCGATGGTTCTTCATCTCAAAGATCTGCGCTCATAATACGAGTTAGCTGACCGCTTCAGTCGCCAAAAACGGCACTGGCGCGAGATTTCAATCTTCTCCACGCGCCACTGGCAGGGAGAGCGTGGTAAGGAGCGTGGAACCTTTTGGATCATACTCGGCATGCATTTCGCCACCGTGACCCTCCATGATAACGCGCAGGCGATTCAGGCCAAGACCATAATGGCCGCGGGTGATTTCCCGAAACGGTTCGTGCCCCCAATTCTCGGTCGATAATTTGAATCGCGTTTTCGGTTCACGAAGGGTAAAAACGAATCGCTTTTCGTCGATCCTGGCCACCGCAACAAGTGGACCTTTGCCCCGGTCGTGCTGGAAAGCGTTGGCGAAAACTTCGCTGAACGCTTGCTGCAAAAGTTGAGGATCGACAGTCAGCATGGCGTCGCCTGTCTGAATGTCCCAGGTAATCTCGACACTTTCGTTTGGGAACTCGTGCGCGATTTTCTTGCTCAAATCCTCGACAAGATCGCAGGCTCGATAGGAGATCAGATTGGGTTTCACTTCAGCCACTCCTCGCGAAAGGTTCTGCAAAATCGCGGTGAGCCCGGAGATCATTCCGCGTAAGCGCTTGATCTCGCCTTTAAGCTCTGCATTTGCGTCCAACTCGCTGATGTAAGCCGACTGCAGCTCGATTGCGTTTAGATGGTTGCGAAGATCGTGACTCAGCTGCTGGACAAAGCGAACCGTGTCGTTCCAGGGAACACTCAAGGAATCACTTCGCTTCTCGGGAACTGCATCTGCCATATTCGGCAGAACAATACCCGCTATTGTTTGAGTGAAAACTTCTCGTCGACCGTTTCATCACCCGCCTTAATCCGGATATGCGGATCGTTGCTCGCCAGATGGCGCAGCACATGAAACACATCTTCCGGTTCGGCATCGATGGAGTGGGCGATCTCTTCCGCAGTTTTCCCGGCGCCAGTCGTGAGTTTTTCGCGCACTTGTTTTTGAAGTTGCAACAATCTCGTCGCCGCTTTTTTTCCAGCCTCAACGCCGGGCTGATGGTAGGCGTTGATATTGATTAGTGAAGCATAGAAGCCCACCGCGCGCTCATAGACTGCGATCAACGCGCCGACATTAAAGGCGTTCACTTCCGCAATGCTCACGGTAATCGATTCGCGCCCGCTCTCGTAAAGAGCGCTCCGTGTCCCGCGCAAAAATCCATGGAGATAATCGCCGCTGGTAAAGCCATTTTCGACTTCCAGCGCTGTCCCATGCCGATCCTTGTCAACCTCGATGAAAGTTACGAAAAAATTCAAGATGCCGTCACGCAACTGCTGGACGTAGGCGTGCTGATCGGTTGAGCCTTTGTTTCCGTAAACAGCAATGCCCTGAAGCACAATGTTTCCGTCGAGATCCTTTTCTTTTCCCAATGATTCCATGACCAGTTGTTGCAGATATTTACTGAACAACGCCAGCCGATCTTTGTAGGGGAGAACCACCATATCTTTCTCGCCTTTCCCATTGCCCGCGTAATACCACATCAACGCCAGAAGCATGGCGGCGTTTTGCGTTACATCGGGGACGCGCGTCCGCTCATCCATGGCCGCCGCGCCAGCGAGGAATGCGTCGATATCGAAACCTTCCAGTGCCATCGGGAGAAGTCCGACCGCGCTCATCACGGAAGTGCGTCCGCCGATCCAATCGTGCATGGGGAAACGGGCGAGCCATTGGTTTTGTTCGGCATATTTGTCTAATTCGCTGGCGACGCCGGTTACGGCCACAGCGTGTTTGCCGAAGTGAAGCCCCTTCTGTTTGAATTTTGCTTCGGCTTCGAGCATTCCGTTTCGCGTTTCCTTTGTCCCGCCGGATTTTGAGACCACAACCACGAGCGTTTGCGAAAGGTAATTTTCGATTCTGTCGAAAACGCGATCAAAACCGTCCGGATCGGTGTTATCGAAAAAATAGACGTCCATCGGATCGTGCGCAGATCCAAGCGCGTCGGCCACGAGTTCTGGTCCGAGGGCCGAGCCGCCAATTCCGACTAGCAGAAGATGCTGAAATGGCTTTCCATTCTCGTTCGCAATTTTTCCGGCGTGAACATCGGCCGCAAACTCTTTAATGCGTTTATTTGTTTGTTCGATCTCCGCGCGAAGCTCCGCGTTTGGCGCCAACGCCGAATTGCGGAGCCAATAGTGGCCAACCATTCGCTTTTCATCGGGATTGGCGATCGCGCCCGATTCGAGCTCACGCATGGCCGCGAAGGCTTTCTCGATCCGCGGCTGCATCTTCTCAAAGAAGTCAGCCGGAAATTTCATACGGCTAATGTCGATCGAAAAATCGAGATCGGCGTAGCGCAAAAAATATTCCTGAAAACGCTGCCAGAGCGAAGAGGAAGCCATGATGTCAACTAAGCTGCAGTTTGATCGATTGAAAAGGAGATCATGGAGGGACGACCCAGTCTGCCCGCCGTGGCGGGTGTCGTCCCATTATTCGGTCCTGGGTGGCGGCGACTGCTTTCCCGGGATGTTGCCTTTCTTGACCGGCACTTCTTCCGAGGCGACCTCGTATTCCGGTTTGGGAATTCCCACCAGCCAATGGTCGAACCACCCAACGATGTTTTGTAACCGCTCGACTCGATGCCAAGGCTGACCGGAACGCGAAAGCTCGTGAGATTCGTTAGGGAATCGCACCATCACCGTGGGAATCTTGCGGAATTTTAAGGCGCGAAACATCTCCTCGCCGCCGGCGCCAGGGGGCGTCCGGTAATCCATTTCGCCGAGAATGAACATCATCGGTGTTTTCACATTCTTGATGTAAGTGAGCGGTGATCGCGTCTTGAACTCCTCCGCGCCGTCAAATGGCGGCGTCTTGAACCAGGTTGGCTGGAACAGAGTGAAATCAGCCGAGTACCACCAATCTTCCCAGCTCGCGATGTCCCGCTGAGAAACCGCTGCGGCAAACCGGTTCGTTTGTCCCACAACCCAGTTTGTGAGCAGACCGCCGCCGCTGCCGCCGGTCACGCCAAGTTTTTTAGTATCGATGTACCCGCGACGGATCACATTATCTACGCCCGCCATCAAATCCTTATAATCGTCCCCGGGATAATGATATTGAATCACGTTACCGAAATCCTGCCCGTAGGTCGTGCTTCCGCGCGGATTTGGGTAAAACACCACATAACCTTTGGCTGCCATCCACTGAAACTCGTGTTCGAAAATGTAGCCGTAAGCCGCATGCGGTCCGCCATGTATGTCCAGAATGAGCGGGTATTTCTTTG
>QHOQ01000245.1 GCA_003219355.1 Verrucomicrobiota bacterium | reverse complement strand
TTCGCCGCGGATCATTTTCGCCTTCGGCCGCGACGGCGCATTGCCGGCGTGGTTCGCGCACGTCCATCCGCGTTATCGCTCGCCCGATGTCGCTATCCTCACCTACGCCGCGCTCGCCTTTGCCTTGTCCATCACCGGCACGTTCGAACAACTGGCCGTGCTTTCCAACGTCGCCGTTCTGTTGATGTATTTGCTCTGCTGCACCGCCTGCTGGTTTTTGGTGCAACGCGACATCCGCGCCGACGGTCGGCCCTTCAATTTTTCCGGCATGAAAATCGTGCCCGCGCTGGCCATTGCCGCCATCATCTGGATTCTTGCGCACGCGACGGTGCGGGAGTTTGCAGTGAACGGGATTTTGCTCGCAATTGCGTCCGTGCTGTATGTGATGCGCAGACAGGTTCGTCCAAAGTCTTAGGCAAATGCGGGAAGTCTGAGTAGCTTTGCAAATATGCGCGAAAATTATTTGGAAGATTATTTTTCGTTTCTGCGATTCCCGAGTGTTTCGACGGATAATCAGTTTGCCAGCAATGTGCGCGAGTGCGCGCAATGGGTCTCGGAGAAACTTGCGGCCATTGGCCTGGAGTCAAAAGTTGTCCCAACGGCGGGTCACCCGATTGTGTGGGCGCGCAACGAACATCGACCCGGATCGCGCACAGTCGTGATTTACGGACACTACGATGTGCAGCCGCCCGATCCTCTTGAGCTCTGGGATTCGCCGCCGTTCGAACCCGTTCTGAAAGAAGGCTACGTTTTCGCGCGCGGCGCTACGGACAATAAAGGGCAGATACTTTCGCACATTCTCGGCGTTCAAGAGACGATGGAGCAAGATCACGAGTTGCCGGTGAACTTGCATCTGGTGATTGAGGGCGAAGAGGAAATCGGCAGCGCGAATCTTGGCACTTTTCTAAGCGAGAATCGCGAGGCGCTGAAGTGCGACGTAGCAGTAGTCTCCGATACCGGCATGATCGCGCGCGGCACGCCGACATTAAGTTACGGGCTCCGCGGCGTGACCGCCCTGGAGATTAAAGTAACTGGACCGAAAATGGATTTGCACTCCGGTGTTTTTGGAGGGGCCGTTGCGAATCCGATCACTGCGCTCGCGCAATTACTGGCAACACTTCACGATCGCGTCGCGGGCTTTTACGATCGTGTCAAGCCTTTGGAAAATTGGGAGCGCGAAGCATGGCGCAAACTTCCAGTCGACGGCGACAAACTAGTGCTCAAAGAAACCGGCGTCCCCGAACTTTTCGGCGAAGCCGGCTACAATTCGGTGGAGCGTATCTGGGCACGACCGACCGCGGAGATCAATGGGATCGGCGGTGGTTACCAGGGGAAAGGAACAAAAACGGTGATCGCTAGTCATGCAATGGCGAAACTGACCTTCCGCCTCGTCCCGGAACAGGACGGCGATGAAATTCTAAAACTGGCAAAAACGCATTTGCGCAAGAATTTGCCCAAAGGCGTTACGCTCGAAATCACCGATGGCCACAGCGGTCCGTGGTATCTCACTGATCCGCATTCAGCAATCGGCGAAGCGGCCCAGCGCGCACTACGCGAAGCTTTCAACCGGGACGCCGCGCTCATACGCGAAGGCGGAAGCATCCCGATTGTCTCGCAGTTCCGCAGCATCCTAGGCGTCGAAACGCTGCTCATGGGACTGGCCCTGCCTGATTGCCGCGCACACTCGCCTAACGAGAATTTTCCTCTCGAAAATCTCGAAGGCGGCATTCGCCTGAACAAAGCAATTCTTCAGGAGCTCGCGCGCTAATTGCATTCCACGGTTAACATAATCGTTCGAATCCTCCTCATCGGCGCTATCTGCTTCGGCGCGGTCGTTGCTCCCGGTAGGGCCGAAGAGTCGTTAGGGACGAAAATTAAGAAGGTTTTCGAGGCAACACCCACCCCGAGTCCGACGCGAAAACATCGAAAGCGGACGGCTAAGAAATCCACGCCCAGTCCATCGCCGACCGCTTCTCCAAAAAAGAAGATTTCACCGACTTCCTCTCCAAGCGCGACGCCGAAGGCCAAATCAAAGCGAAAAAGGGCATCTCCTACTCCCGAGCCGAGTGGGTCGCCGTCTGCCACGGCGGCACCTGAGGAAACCCCAACGGCGAGTCCAATCGAAACGCCGCGACCTACGTTAACACCTTTGCCAACCGTGCATCCTACCCTCGAAAAAAAAGGTGCGCCTAACGCTACCATTTCGCCTAACGAGATTAAAGAATATGACGACAATCCGCCGAAAGTCCGCCAGATCATCGAATACGGTCTCGAGCTGACAAAGCAAAATCTCAATTACACCTATGGTTCGGCAGAGCCGGCAACTGGTGGCATGGATTGCTCAGGCTTTGTTTATTACGTACTTCAACAAAACGGGTTCAGCGATGTACCGCGCGATTCCAGCCAGCAATACGTCTGGCTGCGCAAAGCGGGAAATTTCAACGCGGTCTTGAGCCGCCATGAAGATTCATTCGAACTCGACGCGCTTAAGCCGGGAGATTTGCTGTTTTGGAGCGGTACCTACAACATCGATCGCGATCCGCCTGTCACGCATACGATGATTTATCTGGGCCGCGAAAAACGAACAAAAAAGCGGGTTATGGTCGGAGCAAGCGACGGTCGCACATACGACGGGAAACAGCGCTTTGGTGTCAGCGTTTTCGATTTTAAATTGCCACCGCCGCCGAACAGCAACGACGCCAAAATCAGTCCAGTCTTTGTCGGCTACGGACGAATCCCCGGCCTAACCGGAGATTAAACTCTATTGTGCGTCCTTAGGCGGCGGGCTTGGAGATTGCTGTGGTGCTGTCGTTGTTATCGGCTGGACCGGAGGCTGACGAGCACGACGCTCATATGCTGCGAAAGCGCCGGCGATCAGCGCAAGAATAATGACGATCACGACGCGCTGTTCGCTTTTGGAGAGATCGAAAATCCTGACCGGGAGCTTCATTTTTCAGCGTAACGAATCGGATCTTTTATTCCGGCTTCGCGAAAACCTTTGAGTCGCAAGTGACAGGAATCACATTCGCCGCAGGCCAAACCTTCTGGCGATGGATCATAACAACTGTGTGTGAGCGAAAGATCGACATTGATCTCGGCGGCTTTGCGGATGATTTCGGATTTGGAAAATCTGATTAACGGAGCGTGAATGCGAAATCGCGTGCCTTCAACACCGGCTTTGGTCCCCAGGTTGGCGAGCACCTCAAACGCTTCGATGAATTCCGGTCGGCAGTCTGGGTAGCCGCTGTAATCAATTGCATTGACTCCGAGAAAAATGTCAGCCGCCGGAATCACTTCCGCCCATGCAAGCGCATAAGCGAGAAAGACGGTATTACGGGCGGGAACATAGGTGATCGGGACGCCCTGGGCGATTTCTGTTTCCGATCGCTTTTTCGGCACATTACGATCATTCGTGAGCGCCGAACCGCCGAAGATGCTGCTTTTTTACGCCTAACGAATTGGCGATGCGACGAGCGGCTGCCATTTCGATCCGGTGACGCTGGCCATAGTCAAACGAAAGCGCGTACGCTTCGTAACCGTTCGCAATCGCAATCGCCAGAGTCGTTGTCGAATCAATTCCGCCGCTTAAAAGGACGACCGCGCCTTTCATCGGCCATCGCGGTCAATTCTACGTTGGTCCGGATGCTCGGCGCGCACCATGAGTGCGATTCCACCGCGCGCGGAGAATTGCGCCGTCACGATCGCCTCGCGCGGCGCGCATGCTTTCACGAAGTCATCCAGAATGCGGTTCGTGACCGCTTCATTGAACGCGTGCTCATTCCGATACGAAGCAAGATAAAATTTGAGCGACTTGCTTTCAACGCAGAGACGATTCGGAACGTAGTCGATGTCGATCCTAGCGAAGTCTGCTTGGCCGGTCACGGGACAGAGCGAAGTAAAATCATCCGTCTCAAAATGAATGTGGTAATTGCGTCGCGCCGGATTCGGAAAAGTCTCGAGGCGCGCTTCCGCCGGCGAGGCCGGTAGCCTCGCTTCGCTTCGGCCGAGCAAGGTCAACTGACGGCTCTTTTTAATCTTGGTCCCCCCGAAATTTAGCGTTAGTCAGCAATGCTTCAATTCAAACACGGAGGGATGACCGCTGTGTCGTCGCACTAACGAGAAGCTCGCCCACTTCCCGCTTGAACATCGAACGTCCAACCCCGAACATTCAAGGTCGAACGGCGAATCGCTCAATGAGCGTCGAAAATCAAAGCATAAAGGCTGAAGGTCGAACAGGCGTGATCGATGTGATCGCCCATGACACGAAAACTGGCGAAGTCGTGCTGATGATGAATGAGCCTAACGAATGGGACGGTTCGGACGAACAATTGCTGGCGCTACAGGAGCGCTTCAACGCGTACGTTTCATTCTTGCTCGACGGCGAAATAGTCGAGGCGCATCCGGACCTTGCCGGCAAGCCTGCGCGAATTGAGTTGCGTTGCGCGCACATGCCCGATCCGCGCGCAATCGAATTGCTCGGCCTGATTCACGATCAGCTGGCGTTCCAGGAAATGAGGATGGAAGTCGTTGTCGCTGGGGGGTGACGGCCCATCGCACCGACTTAGTATTTCAAAAACGAGATAACTGGCGTCTGCCCAAGTTTTTCGCGACCGTGGAGAAATTCGAGCTCAATCAAAAACTGGGCTTCGAGAAGTTTGCCACCCGCTTTGGCGATCAAAGTAGCAGCAGCGGCAGAAGTCCCGCCGGTCGCGAGCAAATCATCCACTAGCACGATTCGTTCGCTCGGTTTCACGGCGTCGACGTGCATTTCCATTTCGGCTTCGCCGTACTCGAGCGAGTATTTCGTAACCTCCGTTTTGTAGGGCAATTTCCCGCGCTTCCGGATCGGAACAAAACCGACGCCGAGTTCATACGCGACCGCCGATCCAAAGAGAAATCCGCGGGCGTCAATTCCAACAATCTTATCGATCTTTTTTTCGCGGCAGCGCTCCAAAAAAAGGTCAATCGATGCACGAAGCAGCGCGTGGTCGCTCAAGATCGGAGTGATGTCTTTGAAAACGATCCCCTTTTTTGGAAAATCAGGAACATCGCGGACACCCGCGCGCAATTTGTCGATCAAGTCCGCCATCACCGCCGGGATGCTAGCGTTCCGTCAGCAAACGTCAACGGAGCGCAGCTCACCGCCTAAATTACGTCTCGGCGGGGGGTGCCGAGGGTTTATAAATCCAGGATGTGACGAGGCCGAGTAGAATAGTTTGCACGATGCCGGCGAAAAACCATTTCGCAGCAATTGAGCCAGGCATTGGCACGACAACGTAGATGATGAGTGCCCAGACTCCCGAGAACAACCCCATCAGGAGGCCGTAGCCAGCGGCACAAGCGATGTTCTTCGTGTGGCCGGCGAAGCCTTTTGCCCAAAGGATGACGAAGGTAATGACGAACAAGAGTTGAGCCCCAAGCATCCAAGCCATGTAGGGCTGCATTGCAGCATCTGTGCGCCAGAGCTGTTGCGTCGCCCGATAGTCGGGCACCATCCAAACTCCGTGTATCAGAAAGTCAGTCACCCACAGAACGACAAAGGCGGCGACTAT
>QHOQ01000173.1 GCA_003219355.1 Verrucomicrobiota bacterium | reverse complement strand
GGCGAGCGCGATGCCGTTGAATGGATGCCGCACTTGTTGACCAAATTTCCCCTGAACCACCTTGCCTGACGTGTCCTTATCGTACTCCAGCGGCTTGCCGACATCAGCGAGCAACGCACCGGCGATCAGATAATCGCGCTGGATCGGAATGCTGCAGCGGAATGATTTTTTCAACACATCTGCGATGGCGATGCATTGCCGGGCGCAGGAATTGAGGTGCTCGACGAACTTCATGTCGATGTCGCCGGCCAGAAGCGTAAACTTCACTGCGCGCAGTTCGGCGAACGTCCAACCTTTCCCGCCGCAACCAGTGGTGATCGCCTCGCTCCAGACTGCGGCCACTTTTTCGCGCAATGACTTCTGCTTGATCTTCAGCAGGCTGGGAAAAAGCTTCGCGATTTCCTTAACGCCATAGATTTTGTGTTGANNGTTGCCATGGTGATTGTCGATCTTGAATTAGGATGAAATTTTCCTCGGCGCCGGTCCGTCGTAACCGTGATTGACCGGATCGATTCGTCGCATCGGTTTCTCGCGTGTTTGTTCTTCGATGACGTGAGCCACGAGTCCAGGCGCGCGCGCGATCATAAAAATGCCGTTGAACGCTGCCGGATCCATTCCTAGATCCGCGAGAATTGCGCCAATCGCGCCGTCGACATTGATCGGCAGCGCCTTCTTTGCGTCGGCGAACGACTTCTCGACGGCACGCGCCGCTTTCATGTGCACGCCATCGACTCCCGCTTCGCGCGCCAGTTCAAACAATCGCGCCGTGCGCGGGTCCTTCGTGTGGACCCGATGACCAAATCCTGACATACGTTCGCCGCGTTCGCGCATTTCCGCGAGGCTTCGGTTCGCGGCTTCCTCCACTGAGATCGATTCGCGCGTCGCACGATCGGCGATTGCTTTCAATTGCTGCGCGCAATCTTCGATCGCGCCGCCGTGATGGCGATTGATCGACATGATTCCGGCGGCCACCGCCGCGCTTAATGAAGCGCCTGTCGAAGCAGTTGTTCGCGCTGCGAGTGCGCTCGGCGGCGTTGCCCCGTGGTCGATCGATGAGACGAGAACCGCGTCCATCAAGCGCCCGACGGCCGTGCTGGGCATTTCACCAGTTAATATCAAATACACCGCAGCGCCAAACGAAACGCGCCCCATCAGCTCGGCGACGTCATAACCGCGAACCGCGACGCGATTCGGTTCGATGCGCGTCACGGCGGTATTCCAGACGGCGTTCTTGTCGGTTTCACTCATAAGACTCTGTCCTTTCATTTTCTTCAAAATTTCGACGACCGCATCCGGTAGTTCACCGAATGCATCAACTACGGTCGCGCCTGCTTCACGCAACGCCTTCACTTTGCCGGCGTGCGTACCGCGTCCACCTTCAATGATCGCGCCCGCGTGACTGAAGCGAGTGCCTTCGCGCGCTGCTTTACCGCCGATGTATGCGATCACTGGCTTGGTGACTTTTCGATCGCGAATCAGCTGCGCTAATTCCTCTTCTTGGGACGAACCAATTTCACCAAAGATCACGATTGCTTCGGTGAACGGATCGGCTTCGAACCTGAGTGCTGCATCGGGAATACGAATGCCGAGGACTGCGTCGCCGCCGATGTGCACAATCGTCGAAATGCGAACGCCTGCTTGCCCGAGATAATAGCCAGTGCTTGATGCCATCCCGCCCGACCGACTGATCACGCCAACGCCTTTCGGAATTCCAGGTTTGAACCATTGTCGTGCGCTTTCAGCGCGACCGCCGATCATGCCGACAACGCCCTTGCCCGGACTCAACACTCCGAGCGTGTTGGGCCCAAGAAAAATCGCGCCATTTGCTTTGGCCGCCGCCGCGATCTCCATGGCGTCCCACACCGGCACACGATCGGGCACCAGCACGGTTAGTTTGATGCCTGCGTCAATGGCGGAAATAGCTGCGTCCTTCACCCCGGCCGCCGGCACAAAAAGCACGGAAATATCGATCTTTCCCATGGCTTTGACCGCTTCTTGTAGCGTGTTGAACACAGGCAAGCCGAGCACCGTCTGCCCGCCTTTGCCCGGCGTCACGCCGGCGACAACATTGGTTCCGTACTCGCGCATCAGGCGCGTGCGCGCTCGACCTTCGCGGCCAGTGATGCCCTGCACCAGAACGCGCTTTGTCTCGTCGATCAAGATTGCCATTTAGGGCACGCCTCCAACTGTGACGGGCGTGCTCGCGGCAACTTTGCGGGGAACCAGTTCGTCCAGTCCAGGAATATCAAGTTCCAAATAGAAGCCTTCGACTCGGGCGAGTCGACACTCGACATCACAGGCGAGCAACTCGGAGTCTTTCATAGCGAATTCTTCGTTAGGCAGCGTTGGCGCGGGCGCGCCGTCGCGATCGACAATCAGGCCGCTGGAATGTTCTTCGACAGCGGCACGGATTTGCGACCACCACGCACTGTCGATCCACGCCCGCCCACCTTTTACTGGAAAACGTCTAGCCGACGGATTTTTGACGAACTTAGGCGCACGCGGGGCGCGCGGTTTCCATTTGGCGCCCCCCGCAGCCGCGACGAGTTCGGCGAAACGCCCGGCGATCGCGGCCGGCGCGTCGGTTTTGCGATAGCCTTCGACTGAAGCGCGAAGCAATTCGGAGGTGCGCCGCAAAATATCCACGGCGCGATCTTCGGTATTGCCGCCCAAGCGAATCACTGCGGGAATATCCAGATCGAGTTCCCAAAACGCTTTGGCCAGTCCGTACGCCGACCAATATTGTTCCTGGCTCGCGACGCCGGAACCTGAACCGAAATAGCCGACGAGGTCGGGCTGGGCCAAAATAATCCGACTGGCGCGATAGACCTTGGACGCGGATGGATTTCCGCTGGTGTCGGTGAAATTTGCGATGGTGAATCCCGCGTTCACTATCGCGTCCATCGACATCATCGATCCGCCGCCGCCCGCGCCGTGAAAACCAACCAAACCTTTGGAATCTTTCGCGGCTATAGTCGCCAACTGCGCGAAATAAAAGGTGCCGCGATGATCGCCTTGCTCGACGGCGTAGGCCACGTGTTCAAGGACCGTGGGCGGATGATCGAATTCACGCGCGATTTCAATGCCGAGTTCTGGGTGTCGCCCCACGGCGTAATCATCAATCGTGATGCGGCAATCGGCGACGACGAACCGACCATCTTTGGTCAACACCAGCGGATTAATTTCAAGTGACCGGGCTTCAACGCTGCGCGCGGCGCCAAATAATTTTTGAATCGACTCGGCGAGTTGCGCTGCGTGTTCCGGTGAAAGCCCGCACGAACCGACTGCCTCGCCAACAGCTGAATCCAGTGGTCCATTATTAACGTCGCAGGCAATGCGCCGTGTCGAGGCGGCGCGCTCTTCGATTCCACTGCCGCCGCCACCGGCGAAAATAATCACTGGGGCGCGAGCGGCGTCATCGATTGCGAACGAAAGAAAAAACTCCCGTTCAATGTCGATCTTCTCTTCCACCAGCACGGCTTCGATTGGGAATTGGCCAACTTTCATTGCCAGCATGCGTGCCGCGTGCGCGCGAACATCATCTGGCGTTTTGGCGAAAGCCACTCCGCCGATGCCGGCGCGGCCGGTTGTCCAGGCTTGGATTTTAATGACCACGTCGCCGCCCTTCTTGTTCGTAACTTCCTTCGCCATCGCCACTGCTGCATCAGCGGTTGAAGCAGCGCGGCCTCGCGGAATCTTGAATCCATTAGCGGCGAGAATGGCTTTGCCCTGATATTCGTGAAGTCGTGCCATGGGTGGATGCTACGTTTACGATCCTAGCGGAATTTTTGGGTAGCGCACGTGTCTCGCGTGTGCTTGCGCGGTCCCGCCGCGACGAACTTTCAAACAGCGCGATAAGACAAATGACCGTCTTTGAAATAAGATAGTGTTGGGAAGTTCGTGATTGCGTCGCTATCACCGACTCGCGAGACGCGGGCGTTTCCCAAATTCATCATGACAACAGCGACTCTAACGAGAAATAAAACGGCGACGGAAGTGAAATTCAAATGGCCGCTATGTTACGAGGCCGAAAATTTTGTTCTTGATCGTATTCACGCCTTCCTCGAGCGGAATAGTTTTGCGCGAATGCTCGCAAAACGGATGCGTAATGAAACCGGGACACTGATTCTCGATTGGACCGACCATCTGCTCCTTCCCGCGTCGGATGAAGCGGCGTTACGCGGGGCCGGCTACGTCGACGATCCGCTTGGGGAAAATTCCAAGGGACATAAGCCGCTCTGGCATCCAGAAGCCATGTTGCCGCGCGTGTTAATCGCGACGAGCAACGCCCGTTTTCCGCTCGCATTGGCAGTCCGTCCGGATTTCGTTGCCGAATTTGCCGTCGTCCACGGCATCACCAACAAAATCGAAGGGGATCCGTTCTCCCGCTTTCGGACGCTTTTCGTTACGGAGGAGAACGGGACACAATTTTACGCGATCGAGCGTCGCGGTTATCGTGGCTATATTTCGAGCACGCCCGACCTGAAAGCATATTGCGCGGTGCGCGAACTTTTCCAGAGGCGGCAGCGGATTTGGGATGATGATGCCAAAGGTTTCGCGCATGGGCACCAGTGCTTAAAAGAAGCTGTCGACCTCGTCAGTCGCGATCTGGCATGTCATCTATTTTTCAGAGAAGAGCGCGCCTATTGGGAGAAACGGAATCGCGCCGGGCAGGAACAGAAGCGCCGTCAGGATACGCTGGGCCTCGGATGGGCGAACCACGATCATCACACCTTCCGCTCGTCGCGAGAGTTCTTTGTCGATTTAATCAAAGCGCTCGAAAAGCTCGGCTTCGAGCGGCGCGAACGTTACTACGCTGGCTCGGAAGCGGGGTGGGGCGCGCAAATTCTCGAGCAACCGATCGAGGGCATCGTTGTTTTCGCCGATGTCGACCTTACCCCGGCAGAAACCGAGATCGATTTTTCGCGCGTAAAGCTGCCCCCGAGGAAATCGCTCGGCACCGTCAGCCTTTGGTGTGGTTTGCACGGCGAAAGTTTTCTCGAAGCCGGCATGCATCATCTCGAATGCCGCTTCGATCATGCCCTGCTGCGCGAACAACTCGCTGCGGTCAGGATCAACACCATGGAACCGTTCTCGGACTTTCCGTTTCTAAAGCAAGCTTTCACGGAGGGGGAGCAGTGGCCGGTGCGGCGTGAGCGCTTGGGGAAATTGCGCGCGGCAAAATTAATTACCGATGAGCAATTCCAGAAATTCGCCACGGAAGGCGCAATCGGCAGTCACCTGGAGAATTTGCAGCGCAAGGGCGGATTCAAAGGATTTAACCAACATGCAGTCAGCTTGATCATCTCAGAGACAGACCCGCGCAAGCAGAAGAGCTTCTCATTTCGAGGCGCGTAACGAATGTGATCCTGAGCGGAGCGAGGGATTGCTCCTACTCGCGGAAGATGATGGACGAAGCCAGGGCGTTGCTGACCAGCGTCCGAGCTGATGTGAGGTCCCTCGCCGTCTTCGCGGCTCGGGATGACAAGCTCGGCGAGATTGGTTAAGTTGAAGAAGTCTTATGAACGAAGTTTACATTCTCGGCGGCGGGCGCACGGATTTTAAGCGCAACCTAAAAAAGGAAGGCAAAACCATCCGGCATCTAATTATTGAAGCCGGCAAGAAAGCGATCGATGACGCGAAGATCGATCCCGCGGAAATTCAGGCGGGCGCGGTTGGTAATTTCAATGCCGGCCAGTTCACGAAGCAATTGCAACTCGGCGCGTTCATTCCGGAGATCGATCCAAAATTACGCGGCATTCCCACAATGCACACGGAGGCGGCGTGCGCCTCCGGCGCGCTCTCGGTTTTGCTAGGCGCGCAATGGATCATGGGTGGATTTTACGACGTCGTGCTCGTGGTCGGGGCGGAACAGCAGAAGACGATGTCGTCGCTCGACGGCTCCGATGTCCTCGGTGCGGCCGCCGATTATCACAATGAAAAACCCGAGTATGGCGATTTTATGTTCCCGAAATTGTTCGGACGTATCGCGCAAATCTACATCGAGAAGTATGGCGCGAGTGAAGCGGACCTTGCGCAAGTTGCATGGAAAAACTACGCGCACGCCAAGCTGAATCCGCTGGCGCAAATGCGGGATGCCGATCTCACGCTCGATTGTGCCTCGCAAGTGTCCGACAAGAACCCGAGCGTCGCGCCGCCACTCAAAGTTTCCGATTGCTCGCAGATCACAGATGGCGCGGCGTCAGTCATTCTCGTTTCTGAAAAATATATGGACAAAATCGGCGCCGATAAGAGCAAGACGGCCCGTCTGATCGGCTACGGTCACACCACTGATTATCTCCCGCTCGATAAAAAAGACGCGCCCACGTTCTCAACCGCACGTAAAGCGGCAGAAAAGGCATTTACCATGGCAAACTTGAAGCCGCGCGACATGCAAGGCGCCGAAGTGCACGATTGCTTTTCGATTACAGAAATTGTCGCTTGCGAAATTCTCGGATTCGCCGAGCCGGGCAAAGGCGTCGAACTGGTGAAAAGCGGAGCAACCACCTTGCCGCAGGTGCGGAATCAAAAGACCGGTAAGCTTCCGTTGGAGATTCCGGTGAACGCGGGCGGTGGTTTGATTGCGGATGGCCATCCGGTCGGCGCGACCGGTGTGCGTCAGGTATTCGAAGCGTATCAGCAGCTCACCGAACAGGCCGGCGCTCGCCAGATCGAAAACGCGAGAAAATTTCTCACCTTCAACATGGGCGGTAGCCTCACTACTTCCGTCGCCATGGTTTGGGGCCGAGATTGATTCTGCAGCTGCAGTCTCACAGATCCTTGCCGCAGCGGTCGATTGCCGGCTCGGGAGACTTTCCCGGGTTTGCTCAAGTCCAAACGATACCTCGTATGCGATCCGGTAATGTGATCTCCGTTACGATTGAGCAGTTACCGCCGATCATAAAAGAAGATGTAGAAGACTATTTGGAGAATCATCCGCGCAGTCCGGCCGCGCGGCTGCGGCCGAAAATAGGAATGGCAGGCGACGTCTGGCTCGTCTTTATCGGACCCGAACTGCGGGAGGGCGCGAGCGGACTAGGACAAACGCCGCGTGATGCGTTGGAAGATTTCAACCGAAACTTTATGGAGCCGCTCATGTCCCGAAACGGTTCGGACCCTGGTTAGGGCATTCTCAGCGTCTCCGTAAGGTGTCATGAAAGCTCCGTTCACACTGGGGGTGGTTGGTCACTTTGGATTAGCGGTACGCAATCCGAAGAAAAGCGCGAAATGGTTCGAGAGCGCGCTGGGGCTGAAAAAGGAATTCGAATTCGGAAATGGCGTTGCTATCGGCAATGACAACGTCACGATCGCGCTCTTCAAAGGCAAACCATCGCCGGAAACGATCGATCACATGTCATTTCATCTGCCGGACATGGCGACACTTCGAAAAGCGCTCGCACACTTGCAGAGCGTTGAGGCCGATATTGAAGATCCGGGCGACGAAATCGGACCGGAAGGACCCGGTTCAAAAAACATGGGCCTCTGGTTTCATGATCCCGACGGATACCGGTGGGAGTTAAGCGTCCTGGGCGGCAAATAGCTGCGGCGGGAGCCTGCCCTAAGCGAGTTGAGGCGCAGAGCGCCCGGGACGCTTGATCTCTGACCTCTGATCGGTCTTTTCGAGAGGAAACTTCTTGAATCCAAACTGCCTGTTTCGGCATCTCAATGGAACCTATGCAGACAAACTACGACAGAGCGCACTCGGCCGTCACGTCCGACAAAACCGCATCGCCTCCGAAAGTTTCGCGCGCTACCTGGCTCGGTCTTTTCGTATCGCTGTTCGCGATGTTACTGGTCCGGCAATCGGTCTCATATTTTTGGCCGATCCTCACCTTTACGGCAGCTGCTTGGAAGGAAACGCTGCTTTGGGTGAGCGCAATTATTCTGTTGTTTATCATACGTCGCGGCGAACGATTGCCTCTCACCTCGATTGGGCTCGGCACATCTCGCTGGTGGAAATCGATTCTTTGGGGCTTGGCGCTCGCGGTTATATGTGGTGGCACCGCCGGCGTCCTCGCTGCGCTCACCGGGTACGGCCATGGCCCGGGCTCGGCTGCATTTGAAAAACTCCCGTTGTGGTCGATCACCCTAATCGTGTTACGAGCCGGAGTTGTGGAGGAATTATTTTATCGCGGATATGCGATCGAACGGCTCCAAGCCGTGGGCCTAAAGCGCGCGTGGGCCGCCGGAGTTCCACTTGTTATCTTCGCGCTTGGTCACTGGACAGGAGGCGCGGCCAATATCCTGATCGCGCTGGCGCTCGGCGCGATTTTAAGTGGTTTCTATCTTTGGCGCCGCGATCTCGTTGCCAACATGATTGGCCACGGCACGGTGGACTTTATTGCAAACGTCTTGCCGAACCTTTTTTCCTAATCGCCGAGTTCTGCTCTCTGGCTACGTTCGTTCGGGCGATCGCAAAAGATGGTCAGCGGCGACAAACAAGCTGGGTAGCAAAACAAGGAGGCTCATTTGGATCCAAACCACAACGCTCGACTGCGCCGGAAGCCGACTTTTATTGTCTAGTGTTTTCAAATGTCATTTATCGCTCCACTTATGCGACCCTTTCTCCTTTTCGCTCCCGGTGCAGGCGCGCCATCCACCCATCCGTGGATGCAGCAGTGGAAAGAGCGTTTACAAACAATCGGGGATGTCGAGATCTTTGATTATACCTATATGCGCGAACACCGGAAACGGCCCGATCCTCTGCCGAAACTGATCGCCGCGCATCGGCAAGCGCTGGCTGCGGCGCGGAAGAAAAATCCGAATACCGCCACAATTGTGATCGGCAAAAGTATGGGCGGCCGCATCGGATGTCATGTTTCACTGGAAGAAAAAGTGGACGGACTTGTTTGCCTGGGATACCCGCTTTGCGCGATGGGCGATCGAACAAAACTGCGCGATGAAGTGTTGCGCGCTCTGACCACGCCGATCCTGTTTGTGCAAGGCACGCGCGATTCTCTTTGCCCGCTGGATCTCCTCAAGCGCGTACGCGCAGACATGAAGGCGCCAAACTTTTTGCATGTCGTTGAAGGCGGCGACCATTCATTGGGGGTGCCGAAGCGCCAACTACAAGGTAGCGGGCAAACCCAAGACGATCTCGATCAACAGGCTCTCAAAGCCATCGTTGGATTTGTTGACCAATTGCCAATGTCCGCAGATTAGATCGAGATGAGAGGAAAAAGGACGAAGAAGCCGCAGCGGAAACCGAGTCACGTTTCCCTCCGCGCTGGTCAGGTCGAATTCGTGAAAGTCGGGACAGACGCCTGGCGCTGGCGCGATGTCTATCGGTGGCTCCTCGGTTTAAGGTGGCCGCAGTTCGCCGCGTTTGTCGCCGGTCTCTACGTCGGGCTAAACGTTCTTTTCGCCGCGCTTTACAGTCTCCAGCAAAACAGTATCGCCGGCAGCACTGGTGGCCATTGGTTTTTTGATTACTTCTTTTTCAGCGTGCAAACGCTGGCCACTGTCGGCTATGGCCACATGTATCCGCAAACACTTTACGGTCACATCATCAGCACGGTCGAAATCATGACCGGGATATTTTTACTCGCGACGATGACCGGCCTCATTTTCGTGCGCTTTTCGCGCCCGATTGCGCGCGTTGTGTTCAGTAAATCAATCGTGATCGCGCCACTAAATGGGAAGCCGACATTGATGGTGCGCATAGGAAATGAAAATCAACACAGCATGGTCGAAGCGGAGTTTCGGGTAATGTTTTCGCGCGATGAACCATTGCTCGAAGGCGGCGATTTTCGCTACTTTTATGTTCTCAAACTCCATTTCGATCGGCTCACCGTTTTCCCGGCTGCCTTAACTTTGCGACATACAATCGATGAAACGAGTCCGCTGTTTGGTGCAACTCCCGAGTCGCTCGGATCCAGCCGGGTCCTCTTCATTGTCTCGGTGGTCGGAATCGATCCAGTCATTGCGGCCGCCGTGCAAACGCAAAAGGATTACACTTGGCGCGATATTCGATTCGGCGAACGTTTCGTCGAAATTTATACCGAGCACGGCGGCGGCAGGCTCACCGTCGACTACGGTCGGCTGCACGACACCGAGCCGGTGTCGTAAGTTTTCAGCTGAAAAGCTTTTCTGGGACGAACGGTTTGGGTGTAGCCGCTGCCGTGGGCTACGATTTATTGGAACCGCCGGGCAATAAAGTTAGACCGCTCGAGTTCTGATATTAATTTCCGAAGTGAGAGTCTGATGCACCGGACATTTGTCTGCAATTTCCATTAACTTGGCGCGCTGTTCGTTCGTCAGGGCGCCGGTGAGTTGAATCTCCCGCTCGATCCTGTCGAGCTTTCCCACCTTGGTGTCGCAGTCGGCGCAATCGGCGGCGTGAATTTTTGAGTGGTGCAGCGAAACCGTGACATTCTCAAGCGGCCAGCCCTTGCGGCGCGCATAAAGCGAGACCGTCATCGACGTGCAGGTGCCGAGGGCTGCCAGGAGAAAATCATACGGAGACGGTCCGATGTCTGTTCCGCCGAAAGCCACCGGTTCATCGGCTTTGAGATGATGTGGACCGATTTCAATTTCCTGGGCGAATCCAGTCGCGTCGCCGCGGACGATGACGTGTGGAGGATCGTTAGAAATATTCGCTGTCATCGCTGGAGGCGGCAATCCTATTGCAGTGTCTGAAAAATCGCAAAGCTGATCCAAACGATGTGGCAGAGCCAATAGATCGCGAACAACTTGTGATATGTCTCGTTGCCTGTGATCGCACCGCCACTGTTGTTGAAAACAGGATGATACCGGAGGCGACATCTTGTGGGCCTTGCGCGACGAAATGCCGGATGCCTTGGAGCACGCGAGTCATGCCCAGCGCGAGGACGATCGAAATCAGAACGGAGAGATAACTAAACGGATCCGTTGAACAAATTCAGTGTAGAGGCCAGTTGGCGAGCCGAAAAGCGCTGTGTAATGTGACTAGCGAAAGACTGAGTCTAGAATTGTGTCGTGCGAAACGGAGAGACGAACCGCGGGCACGTTGTTTTTGCACACAGGCAAACCTTGCAATAATCTTTCAACTAAAACCGCAACAAAGGAGCGAACACTATGGCTACGTATATCAGTCTTATTCAGTTTACCGACCAGGGCATCCGCAACGTCAAGGATACCGTCAAGCGTGGTGAGGCAGCGATCGCCGAGGCCGAGAAAATGGGCATGAAGATCACCGAGGAATTCTGGACGATGGGTGCGTACGACGTCGTGGTGCTCTTCGACGCGCCCGATGACGCGACGATGAGCGCTTTTACGCTTAAAGTCGGTTCAATGGGCAACGTCAAGAGCCAGACCCTGCGCGCTTTCCGAAAGCAGGAAATGGAAGGCATTCTGGCAAAGCTCAAATAGCCCTGCTTGCCGGCGAAAATTTCGACTCTCAGCCTACACGAACAGATTGGCCTGCGAGTTAGAGTTTTTCGATTTCTTCGCGCAGTTGTTCCCTGGTTCGGCCGGTGCGCTGTTGCAACCGGCCGAACAACTGATCTTCCTTGCCTTCGATGAAAGTGAGATCGTCATCGGTCAGATTGGCGTATTTCTGCTTCAGCTTTCCTTTGATTTCGTTCCAATTCCCTCTGAATGACAGTTTATTCATAGCACTAGGGAATCGCTGATCGTCCGGGGCGAGGCCGTAATCTTTCCGCTCGAGCTCGGATTACAGCTACAAATTTCGCGATGGCGGTGGACGAAACCGCAGCCGCCGCCTACGCTGCGGTTGAGGCGATGCCGGCGTCGGCGAATCGTGGACTGTCATCATCTCAAACGTCCTGAATAACGGAGCCAGATCGATCACGTCATTCGCCGCTGATCTGAGTATGTTCCCAAGATTTTGTGCGACCGAGGCCACTTCCACGCGGATTCCGCGTCGCCTCAGCTTGGTGGCGAGATAAGCGAAATCGGCGTCGCCCGTTACAAGAATGACGATATCAGGCCGCATCTCGACGGAAAGCTCGAGCGCATCGATTGCCATCATCACGTCCACGTTCGCCTTGTAACGGCCTTCCTCGGCGGGCGCTCCATCTTTGGTCACGACCATGAATCCATTGGAGCGCAGCCAATGCATGAACTTATTCTTCTTGTCCCGCTCCTCCTGCCAGACCGGGATCGGTGGCGGCAGGCCTGCGTATACCACCATCTCGATCAGTTCCCGCCCCGTGCTTGGGCCCGCCAGAAATTCGCGAAGTTTCAACCAATCCAGACCGCGTCCCGCGGTCCGGACAGAGCTGCCGACGTTCGATTCGTCCACAAGGATCAGCGCTCTAGAGCGTTTGTGACCGTTGGAATCTTGTTTTTGTCCCTTCATCTGTTCGCGAGTTTCGAATGTTCGCAAGATCGGTTAGTTCCTTTGCCTCAGTTTTAGTTACCTGTCCAATCGCGTCAAAAACCAAAAAAAAGGACTTGACACCATACCGCGAATCACGTAAAAACCTTTGATTACGTGATCCGGCGTCCCAACGCACTCTCGGCCGCGCTGAAGAGCCAGCCGGTTGGGGGGCTTAACCTTCGCTGAGACACCGCTTAGCGCGATCTCCAGATTCAACTGGAGCCCCGAGTCGACCAGAGCGAGGCCGCTGTTCAAAGCGCCTCGTGAGGACGGTTCCTCGTTCCGCGCGGATTTGGACGAGTCAACCTCAACTAGGAGGAAGGCGTATATGAAATTCGTTAGTCTCAGGAAAAAGCGGGCTCACCGGCGAGGCAAGTTAAACAAACCGTCCCACGTCGCACTTGAACGTTCCATCAAGCCAATAGCTGTGCCTCACGAAATCCACACTTACACCGAGCTCCGGCAACAGATTCACGACGACCTCCGGATCCAACATCCCGAATGGGTCCAGCCAAATGGCGAGTCCCCCATGTGCGATTCTTACGAGGCGCGCCTCATGGAACTGCTCGGCATTTCGACGCGAAGGAGATCCAACTAGTTTATCGCTGCTCCTCATCGCGGCCTCGAATAAGGACTAAGTTGAAATCGGCACCGCGACGGCGTAATAGCTCTGGCGCTGGCTAACTTTCTGCCAGAAATCACAGCTCCCCGGCCAAGCACGAGACAGTTTCGAAATCGATCATTGATTTGTGGT
>QHOQ01000244.1:2084-4505 GCA_003219355.1 Verrucomicrobiota bacterium | reverse complement strand
TCTTGGGTTCGTCACACGACCAAGGCAGTGGGGTCAAAGTAGATGAAACGTACGAAAACGTCGTTGAAGACCGTCTGAACCACGAGCTTCCAAACTCGCACTATTCTCGATATGAGATACTTAATATGTCTGTTGGCCAGAGCGGTCTTTTTCAAAGGCTGGTGCGCCTAGAACAGCAGGGCTTACAATTTAAACCCGATGCCGTGATTCTTTCCGTAGCCGCACTCGACAAGCAGTTTCTTTTCAGACATCTTAGCCGGGCTCTGAGCTTGGGCATCGAGCCGCCTCCCGATTACCGGGAGATCTTGGAGCGAGTTAGCCGTAAAGCCGGCGTCCACCCGAAAATGCCGGATGTCATGATCGAGCGTCGCCTGCAACCCTACGTGGGCGAATTAAATGAGTGGGCGTTCCGCCGGTTCGCGCAACAGTGCAAGCAGCGTGGGATTCATCCGCTGGTTATCTACCGTCCGGCGCCCGTAGATTTCAAGGGAGTGGAACAAGCCGAGCGAAGCGAAGTGATTAGCCTGGCGCGAGCGGCGGGACTCGAGGTCATCGACCTCTCGCCCGCTTTCGATTCGGTGACCAATCGCAACACACTAATCATCGCCAAATGGGACCGTCACACGAGTGCCCTCGGTCACCGATTGCTGGCCGACAAATTGTACGAGGCGTTGGTGCCGATGCTATTTAGTTCGCCGAGCAAGCAGCAAATATCGCCTCTACAAAAGCCGTAACCAATTGAAAAGCGACTGGCCGGCGCTCCTAATCGAGAATCCTTTATGAACCCGCAAGATATAAAAACTACGGTGAAAACATTCATCCTCAACGATACGTCTCATGGGAAGACCCCGCGGGTTGACCGACACAACCCCTGATGACGAGTGGAATGCTTGATTCCTTCGCTGTGCTCAACGTTGTGACGTTCTTGGAAGACCAATTCGGTGTCTCAATCAAGCCGCGGGAGACCGTAGTAAAGAACCTCAACACAATATCAGACATTGTCCGTCTGGTGACATCCAAGAAAGCATCACCCGCGATTGGGTAACGCACGGACCTATTATTTTCTTGGAATGCAAGTTTTCAGCTTGCGCTTTGGTTGGTTTCGCTGCTTTAATCGACAGGCTTAAAGTCACCGACCTAACAGCCATCGACTCAGTAGCGAACCACAATACACTGCTGGTTGCCAAATGGGATCAACACACTACGGCTCTCGGTCACCATCTGCTTGCGGACAAACTGCACGAAAGGGCTTCTGCCGCTGGTTTGGTCTCCATGGCCAATAGTTGCGTGGCGCTGCCACGAAACACCTCTTCCTGTCCGGCGTCTGAGACAGACGCATTTCAATTGAACTCGATAGGCCAACGCACAATGAAGCGGGTAGTGCTGGTTTGCGGTGGCTTACTTGTAGTGTTCGGAGTGGTCATTTGCCTCGCACTGGAATGGGGACAACTTTCGTTGCATTCTTCCCCCTCGGCGGCGACGCTTTCCTCTATTACTCGCGGCGCTTTGGACCCGTCCGCAGAGCCTTCGTGGTTCTGGTCGGCATTGCGGGAGAATATGGAAGCCCCTCTTGGCCGGCTTTTGTTGCAGTTCATTGTGATTTTGCTCGCCACTCGAAGTATCGGCGCAATCTTCCGCAAGTTCGGACAACCGGCGGTGATCGGCGAAATGACCGCCGGAATCTTGCTCGGTCCATCGTTGTTCGGCTGGCTTTGGCCGGGAGCATTTGGGTTCGTGTTTGCCGGGGAGTCATTACCGGTACTGCGGTTGTTCAGCCAGATCGGCGTTTGCCTGTTTATGTTTGTAGTAGGGATGGAATTAGAGTTGAGCCGTATCAAACAAAACGCTTACACAGTCTTCGTAGTAAGTCACGTCAGCATCATTTTTCCCTACTTCCTTGGCGTGATGATAGCTCTATGGCTGTACCCGAATTATGCTAGCAGCGACGTTTCGTTCGTACCTTTTGGGCTATTCATGGGAATCGCATTGAGCATTACCGCCTTTCCGGTGCTGGCTCGCATTCTCGAGGAACGACGCATGACCAAAAGCTTTCTTGGGATCACAGCCATCGGCTGTGCAGCGGTCAATGACGCCACCGCGTGGGCGATCCTAGCATTCGTCGTGGCTGTGGCCCGGGCTAGTGGCTTAGCTTCAACCGCGGCATGTCTGGCTCTTCTGGTCTTGTTCGTAGCAATCATGGTATGGGTCCTACGACCGCAGCTGCCGGGCTGGTTAGGCACAGACCGGACGAACGATGGTGAGCCGGGTCGTGCGACGCTGACTGCCGTCCTTATTTTCATGACTGCGTCCGCGCTTGCTACGGAGGCAATGGGCATACACGCCTTGTTCGGTGCATTCCTCGCCGGCGTGGTGATGCCGCGGCGCAACGGTTTCCGTGAATACGTTTTGCTGCGGTTGGGA
>QHOQ01000244.1:1191-2052 GCA_003219355.1 Verrucomicrobiota bacterium | reverse complement strand
CACGCGCGTGGGCCTATTGAATGATGTGACGAGCTGGTTGGTCTGCTTCGCCATCATCGGTCTTGCAACAGCCGGCAAGCTCGGCAGCACCGCGGTGTCTGCGCGGTTGACCGGGATGAGATGGAAGGACGCCTTCGCCCTCGGTGTGCTGATGAACACACGGGGGCTCGTGGAACTTATCGCATTGAACATCGGCTACGATCTCGGCATCCTCCCGCCCAAAATTTTCGCCGTGATGGTGCTCATGAGCCTAGTGACAACTTTTCTTACCGGTCCCTTGTTGAATTTGACCGAACGGATCACATTTCGCGCGGGGCCGGTAATCCATGCGCGACGCTTGGGCAACCCGTAATGCAGTTCGTCGCGCGCCTGACAAAAGCGCCTATAGGCTGAAAGGCCAACTCGTCGAAGGAGAATGAACTATGAAAACTGATGTTCTAATAATAGGTGGCGGGCCGGGCGGTTCTGCCACTGCAATGTTCCTTCTCAACGAAGGCATTAAACCGATCATTGTCGAGGCGGAGACCTTTCCCCGCTATCACATTGGCGAATCGATGACCGGCGCTGGCGGCAAAGTTCTCCGCGATTTGGGACTTGCCGACGAGATGTACAAGCGCAAGTACCCTACTAAGCAGGGGGTCAAGGTTTACGGGCAAAGTGCCCAAGGCAGCTGGTTTGTGCCAGTCACGGGACGCGATGAGAATTGGAAGCTCTTTGAGTGGGACACCTGGCAGGTGCGCCGGAGTGACTTTGACAAAATGATGCTCGACGAAGCGGTCTCGCGAGGAGCAACCCTGATCCAGGGCAAGGCGATAAACCCACGAAGGGAGAATGGTTCGATAACCGGCGCCCAGATTCGCA
>QHOQ01000244.1:0-1125 GCA_003219355.1 Verrucomicrobiota bacterium | reverse complement strand
ACTTGGCTGGCTAATCTCGGCGGGTTTACCGGGCCAAAGTATCTGGGCGCTTATGACAAGCAGATCGCCTTCTTCTCACAGGTAACCAATACCGTACGGGACAACGGCGGCACTCGCGAAACTGACAAGGACAATACGATAATCTTCTATCAGAAGAAATTCCATTGGGGATGGTTCATACCACTCGATGAGGAAGTTGTTAGCGTGGGAATAGTATGCCCATCCGCCTACTTCCTGGATAAAAAAGAGAGCAAGCGTGATTTTTACATTCGCGAACTTCGCGAACTTCATCCCGAGCTGAGTCGTAGAATTCCGGAGATCAAACTGGTGGAAGATGTGCACGTGATTCCTAACTACTCTTATCAGGTAAATGGATTTTGCGGCAAAGGTTTCATCTGTATCGGGGACGCGCATCGCTTCATCGATCCCATTTTCTCATTCGGTTTGACGGTCACCATGCGAGAAGGTCAGTTTGCGGCGCCCATCATTCGGGGTTACCTGGAAGGGGCGAACCGCGATAAGCCCAATCCGTTCGCCGATCACCAACTATTCTGCGAGATGGGCATCGACGTCCTGGAAGATGTCCTCGACTCTTTCTGGGAGCACCCCTTATCCTTCGCGCACTGCGTCTACTCCCGCTACACCGAGTACATGACGGACATGTTTGCGGGACGAATCTATGGGCACGAACGGCAGCCAACCCCGGCTCTACACTCTTTCCGAAAGTTGCTGAAGCGTGAAGGCGAGCGGGAGCGCTCGTACGAAACCAGTGATCTTTACTCAATACCCATTGGATCTCGCTATCACCCCGAGCGGGCCGCCATTTGGGAGGTCAATTCACCAGTCGAAACCACAGAGAAATGGCTGGGCCCGCGTTAAGCACAAATGGTGCGGAGCCCACCAGACTGGCAGTAAACACAACAAAAAACGTAGTGACAATAAGGTTTCGATTGTCTTACAATGCCCGACATCTCTATGACTGACGAAAACGCCATCAAAGCAGCGCTAAAAACCTACATTCTTAATGAGTTTTTGCCCGGAGAGGATCCTGCGGCGCTGACTGATACGACCGCATTGGTTACCACCGGAATCCTTGATTCCATCGCGGTGCTTAAAGCGGTGACG
>QHOQ01000246.1:464-4014 GCA_003219355.1 Verrucomicrobiota bacterium | reverse complement strand
ACTAATGCCGCTCCACCGCCTCCCTCGTCGCCGTATGCCGTGGACCCGTACAACTCGACGGGCGGTGCACCCGTTGGTGAGAACGTGCTCTCAGGGGAACCGCGCCGTTTTTACTACCATTTCGGGCTAACGGTTCGGGGAGTTTACGACGACAACATCTTTATCAGTAATACGAATCGGGTATCCGATTACTATTTCGCGATTGAACCATTTATTACGATTGGGTTCGGCGACATCGAAGGACGCGGGAGAGACTATATCCGTTTGGATTACATGCCGAGTGTTATCCTGTACGTCGATCACTCGAATGAGGATGCCGTCTCGCATCTGATTCACCTCGAGGGCCAGTATCGGTTCAGCCGTTTAACGCTGACCCTGAGCCAGGATGTGGATATACTCGACGGGTCAAACCTTAACAGCACGCTCGATACAACGGGATTGCACGCAAATCTCGACGCGAGCCAGCCCACGCGGCTGAATCTTTTTGTTACACGTCTGAGAGCAAATTACGAGCTCAGCGGCAAGCTGTTTTTAACCGGCGAATTTGATGCCTACATTACTGACTATCCCGATTTCATCAGCTCCGAAACTCTTTCGGGGGGTCTTTATATTAATTACAATTGGACCCCAAAGGTGACGGTCGGCATAGGCGGCACGGCTGGCGTTGCTCTTGTCGACGATCCGAATCCGGATCAAACCTTTGAGCAAGCGAATGTGCGATTCACCTATCAAGCAACAGGCAAGCTGTTCTTCAACGCTTCCGCTGGCGTTGAGTTCCGTCAGTTCGACGGTAACCGGAGTGAATACACAAGCCCTATCTTTGAGCTCGGAGCTACCTACCATCCGTTCGACGGCACGAGCATCACGCTGGCGGGCGTTCGACGAAACCTTCCCTCCGGATTTTTTCCTGATCAAGATTTCGCGACAACAACCGTCGTGCTCAGCATTCGGCAGCGTTTGCTCCAACGCCTTTACCTCGGTGTCGCAGCCGGGTATGAAAACGACAATTATTTCAACACGGTCGATGGGGTGAGCGCAACGCGGGATGATAACTACTATTTTGTCGAACCTTCCCTTGATGTGCTGATCACTCGGTATTGGAGCGCCGGTGTCGAACCTTCTCTTGACGTGTTGATCACCAGATATTGGAGTGCCGGTGTGTATTATCTCCACCGCGAGGACTTCAGTTCGATCGATTTTTTCAGTTTCTATGATAATCAGGTCGGTGTTCGAACTACGATTAGATTTTAACGCAGGTCTGAATCGAGTCCGGGCAAGAGAACACTGGCGGTGGTTGCCAATCGTGCTCGCGATCTTATTGCTCCCGGGCATCTCGCGGGGGCAATTCAGTTCCGGCTCGGCCCCGTCACAACCATCAGTTTCGACGTCCACACTGCCGCCCGGTGCTCCCGCGCCCTCATCAAATATCGGGGTCAGCGCACCCGCTGGTTACATTTTGACCCCGAACGACCAGGTGACAGTCGAGGTTTTCGGCGAAGATGATCTGCGCACAAATGGGCGATTGAACGGCGAAGGCAATTTGAGCGTCCCGCTGCTCGGTTCGATCCGTTTGGCGGGCCTGACACTAACCCAGGCGGCTTCAAAGCTCACTGAGCTTTACAGTCGCGACTATCTGGTGAGTCCGAAGGTAAATGTTATGCTTATTGGTTATGCGAAGCGTCGCTTCTCGGTTTTAGGTCAGGTAAATCGGCCGGGCAGTTATGAAATGCCAGATGGGAGCCCCGGCGGTATCGATCTATTGGAAGCGATCGCCATGGCAGGAGGCTACACCCGCATCGCTGCCCCAGAGAGAGTGAACGTGCGGCGACATCCCGCGACAGGGAACGATCAGATTTTTAAAGTCAACGCGAAGCGGTTCACAAAGGGGAGCGGCGGAAGTTTTCTCGTCGAGCCGGGCGATACCGTCACCGTCGGGGAAAGCATTTTTTAACAAAAATTTTCGCGACCGCGCCTTTCCGAGCGCCATTCTCGCATGTAGAATCCCGTCCGGGCCAAAATTTTCTTTGTGATTAATCCACCGTCCTCTGCAACGACAGCCGCGGCTGTGCCGAAGCCCAACAGCCCTGCATCGTCGTATCTGCCTCCCGAATTTGCAGAGCCAATGCGCGGGTTTGATTTTCGGCAACTCTGGCATTCCATAATCGAGAAAATCTGGATCGTCGCGCTTTGTGTTCTGGCCGGTCTGTTTCTCGCGCTTGGTTACCTCGCGCGAACGCCGAAGCTCTATCAGGGACATACGGTTCTGGAAGTTGAGTTTCAGGAACCGACTGTCGTCTCGACGGAAGACTCGGCTTCGCGCATGCGTTCAAGTTTTCTAGCCAGCCAGGAGGCGATGCGCACAATCGAGCAAAACCTCACCAACCAAACCCTCCTTGCGCGGGTCGTCCGCTCCGAAGGCCTGGCCGAAGATGGTGGCCGCGCGCTTCTCGGTCAAAATATCACGAGTCGTGACGCATCCAAAGCGACGCCGCAGCCGGTCGCATCGCCCACGACGAACAAAATCGATAATACCATTGGAGTCACAACTTTTACCCCACTCGAAGAAGCGTTGGGTGGTGCAACTGCGGGCATGGTAAAGCCGGTAATTCGACGCGGCACGCGCCTGATTGATTTGTACGTAACCAACCGCGATCCAGCTATGGCACAGCGCCTCGCCGAAGCGATCGGCCGCGAGTACATCCGCAATTCGATCGAGCGACGCGCTTCTTTTAGTCAGGATGCGTTGCGCTATTTGCTAGAAGAAGAAGAACGATTGAAGATCAATCTCCAAAAAAGTGAGGCGGCCGTTGCTGAATACAAGGCGAAAACGCCGGACGCCTTGCAACTTGGCGGCGGCACTGTCGCAACCGGCTCGCAGACGGGATCCGGCGCGGGGGCTGGTGGAGCCCGGGGTGGAGTGGTGGAGGACAAGTTGCAGGACTTAAACACCAAATTGACAGGAGCCAAATCCGACCAGATTCGTCTTGAAGGCGAACTCAAGCAAATCGAGCAGGCAGGCCAAAATATCGATGCTTTGCTGGCGGTTCCGAGTATTTCGTCCTCAGGCTTGGTGAACGACGCGCGACGCAGCGTTTTGCAAGTAGAAGCGAGCATTGCCACGTTGGCTTTACGATATAAGGAAAAGCATCCCAAAATGATGGCCGCCAGAGCCGCTCTGGCAGAGGCGAAGGAGAAGCTTCATCAAGCGGTCATGGCACAACCTGAGATTCTGCGTAATTCGATCGAGCAGACCAAGGCAACCGAAGCGAGCTTGCAAGGAGTACTGCAAGACCAGCAGGGTGTGGCCGTCGCGCTAAACCGCGCCGCGATCGGATATCAAGAATTGGCCCGGCAAGCCGAGACCGATCGTGCGCTTTACGAAAGCGTTCTCCGCCAGATCAAAGACACAAGTTTAACAAAAGACGTGAAGACGAATGCGGTCAGTGTCATCGAGCATTCTGCTCTCCCGAATTCACCGGTTAGTCCAAACCCGACCAAGGCAATCGCTCTGGGTCTGCTCGGTGGGTTGGCCGCTGGACTCGCCTTTGTG